>JAQCHR010000323.1 GCA_027619655.1 Pseudomonadota bacterium | reverse complement strand
ATGACGTCAAACCCGCCGAACCGCGCCGCATCGCCGGCGCGTTTGGCGATGTCGACCGGGCGCTGGCCGGCGACGATCGGCAAGGTGGATACGCCCGCCTGCTCGCCCAGAACCTTCAGCTGTTCCTGGGCGGCCGGACGCTGGGTATCCAGCGAGGCCATCAGGACCTTCTTGCGGTCACGCTTCTGCAGGCGCGCGGCGATCTTGGCGGTCGTGGTCGTCTTGCCGGACCCTTGCAGCCCGACCATCATGATCCCCACGGGCGCCGGCGCGTTCAGGTCGATCCCCGTGGTATCCGCGCCGAGTGTCGCGACGAGTTCGTCATGAACGATCTTGATGACCATCTGGCCCGGCGTCACCGAACGGATGACTTCCTGGCCGACCGTGCTTTCCTTCACCCGGTCGATGAAGCCGCGTACGACCGGCAGCGCCACATCCGCTTCGAGCAACGCTACGCGGACATCGCGCATCGCCGCATCGATGTCGGCGGCGCTCAGCGCCCCCCGGCCCCGAAGCTTCTCGAATACATCGCTCAAACGACCTGAAAGCGACTCGAACATGACACCCTCATAACGGTTCCATCACGGCAAACGCAAAACGCGCCAGTGCGCGATACTCGCGGACTGGCGGAGCCCCTTGGGGCCGGAAACGTTGCGTTTCCCGAAAGAATGGGCGCTTGTACGCCCCGCATCGGGGCAAGTCAAGCATCTGATACGCCGTCAATTTCGGGCAAATCCGGTGGACATGTCCATGTTGCAGGCCATATAAGGCGGCGAACGCGGATATGTGACAATGATACCGTTTACCAAGATGCACGGCCTGGGCAATGATTGCGTCATCATCGATGCGCGCGATGAACCCATTATACTGTCCGAAGATCAGGTCCGGCTGATCGCCGACCGGCGGCATGGTGTCGGCTGCGACCAGCTTGTCCTGCTGGAACCGCCAAAGAACGGTGATGCCGATGTATTCCTGCGGTTCTACAATTCCGACGGCAGCGAATCCGGGGCCTGCGGCAACGCCACGCGCTGCATTGCGGCGCGGCTGATGCAGGCGCGGCAGGTCAATACGATCACCTTGCAGAGCGCCGCCGGGCTGCTGCCGGCCCATGTGGATGCGCGCGGTCTCGTCGCGGTCGATATGGGGGCGGCACAGCTCGACTGGCGCAATATTCCGCTCAGCCGGGACGTGGATACGCTGGCGCTGGACCTCGCCGCCGGGCCCTACGACGGGCCGGCTGCGGTGGGCATGGGCAATCCCCATTGCGTGTTCTTTGTCGATGACGCCGAAGCGGTCGATCTGGCGGTGCTGGGTCCCCGGGTCGAACACGACCCGCTGTTTCCCGAGCGGACTAATGTCGAGTTCGTCACGGTGCTGGACCGCACCTGCATCCGCATGCGCGTCTGGGAACGGGGCGCCGGAATCACCCAGGCCTGCGGGTCGGGGGCCTGTGCCGTTGCGGTGGCGGCAGCGCGGCGCCGGCTGACGGAGCGCAGGGTCGAAGTGATTCTCGATGGCGGGTCGCTGTTCATCGAATGGCGCGACGACAACCATGTGGTGATGAGCGGCCCGGTCGCCTTCGTCTATACCGGCGTCCTCGATGACGCGATGGGGACGGCATGAGTACCGGCCCCCGCCAGGAACCGGAAATCGTTACCTTCGGCTGCCGGCTGAACGCGTTCGAATCCGAAGTCATCCGCGACTGCGCGTCCGACCGCGGCAACGCGATTATCTTCAATACCTGCGCCGTCACGGCGGAAGCCGAGCGCCAGGCGCGTCAGGCGATCCGCAAGGCGCGGCGCGCCAATCCCGGCGCGGAAATCATCGTGACCGGCTGCGCGGCGCAGGTGAACGCCGCGGCCTTCGCGGCGATGCCGGAGGTCGACAGGGTGCTGGGCAATGCGGAAAAGCTGCGACCGGAATCCTATATCAGCAACATGCGCGTTCAGGTCGGCGACATCATGCAGGCGCGTGAAGTGGCGGGCCACCTGATCGAAGGGTTTGACGGACGCGCCCGTGCCTTCGTGCAGGTTCAGCAGGGTTGCGATCACCGCTGTACCTTCTGCATCATTCCCTTCGGGCGCGGCAACAGCCGGTCAGTGCCCATCGGCGAAATCGTCACGCAGGTCCGGCAACTGGTCGAAAACGGCTACCGTGAAATTGTCCTCACCGGGGTCGATATAACGTCCTACGGCACGGACCTGCCCGGCCGGCCGGCGTTGGGACAAATGGCGCGCCGGTTGCTGCAGCAGGTGCCTGAACTGCCGCGCCTGCGGATTTCATCGATCGACTGTATCGAAATCGATTCCGACCTGCTGCGGCTTATTGAAAGCGAACCGCGGCTGATGCCGCATTTCCACCTGTCGCTGCAGTCGGGCGACGACATGATCCTGAAGCGCATGAAGCGACGGCATGGGCGCGATGCAGCGATTGCGATCTGCGAACGCATCCGTGCGGCGCGCCCCGATGTGGTGCTGGGCGCCGACCTGATCGCCGGGTTCCCGACCGAAACCGACGACATGTTCCGGCGAACCTATGACCTGATCGCCGAATGCGGCCTGACATGGCTGCATGTCTTTCCCTATTCCGCCCGGCCCGGGACGCCGGCAGCAAGGATGCCGCAGGTCGACATGACCGTGCGGCGCGAACGCGCCCGGCAGCTGCGCGAGGCCGGCGACGCGGCGGTGGCGCGGTTCCTGGACGGCAGGATCGGACGAGACGCTTCGGTACTGGTGGAGCAGGACGGTATCGGCCGGACCGAGCACTATGCGCCGATCGTCTGTGAATCCGGGTTGCCGAACGGTAGCATGGCGGTGGTGCGGGTCACGGGACGCGACGGCGCCCAACTGACAGGCAGGCTGGCCGCATGAACGGAACAAGCTGGCTGGGCCGCCTGAAGGCAGGGCTGTCGAAATCATCGTCCAAGCTGGTCGGCGGCATATCCGGCATCTTTACCAAGCGCAGGCTGGATGCGGCGGCGCTGGAGGAACTGGAGGAATTGCTGATCACGGCCGATCTCGGCCCCGCGACGGCGGCGCGGCTGACCGCCAACCTGGCGGCGACCCGTTTCGACAAGGAAGTCAGCGATCATGAGGTCCGCGCGGCACTGGCCGAGGATATTGCGGCCATCCTGGACCCGGTGGCGGTGCCGCTGGAGATCGTGCCCGGCCGCAGGCCGCACGTGGTGCTGGTCGTCGGCGTGAACGGCAGCGGCAAGACCACGACGATCGGCAAGCTGGCGCAGCACTACAAGAACGAAGGCCATAACGTGATGCTGGCCGCGGGCGATACGTTCCGTGCGGCGGCCGTATCGCAACTGCAGATCTGGGGCGAACGCGCGGGGTGTCGCGTCATTTCCGGCAAGCAGGGCGGGGATGCCGCCGGGCTTGCCTTCGAGGCCGTGCAAACTGCGAAGGCGGAAGGCGCCGATGTGCTGCTGATCGACACTGCCGGCCGGTTGCAGAACCGCACGGACCTGATGGCGGGGCTGGAGAAAATCAACCGCGTGATCAAGAAGCTGGATCCCGATGCACCGCATGACTGCATCCTGGTGCTGGATGCGACGGTCGGGCAGAACGCGCACAGCCAGGTTGAAATCTTCCGGGACATGGTTGCGGTGACCGGCCTGGTGGTGACCAAACTGGACGGGTCGGCGAAGGGCGGCGTGCTGGTTGCATTGGCGGAAAAATTCGGCCTGCCGGTGCATGCTATCGGCGTCGGCGAAGGCGCCGACGACCTGCGGCCCTTTGAGGCGGCAGCCTATGCCCGGGACCTCATGGGCCTGGACGCTTAGGTCTGACTGCAGCCAGGACAGCCGCCATGACGAATTGCGACGGCTACCACTGCGATCCGACCTTGGCGATATCGACGGTATCCTGCACCCGGGAAGCCAGCAGCCAGTCGTCGGTCTGCATGTAGCGTGGTGCGAGGAACCGGTATGTGTTGCGCATCAGGTCCGGCGTATCTGCGGAAATCATGCCCGACTGGCGATCCCAGGCACGCAGCAGGTCGTCCCATGCGACCATCCGTCGGTAGAGTGTGTCGCGGACGCCCCGGATATATTCTTTCTGCGAATGGATATTCTTGAGCACACTGATGATTTCACCCGTCTGGCCATCCGCCATGTCGAACTCTGCTTCGAACTCCTTGGCAGCGACCGAAATCAGTTTGGCGACCGAGGTGGCATTGTCGAGCAGGTTGCGCTACTTGGCGGAGGCATGCCGGACCCGTTTTACCTTTGACTCCATCGACAGGACACTGCGGAACTGCTCGCGCAGGGTTTCGATATAGGCCAGTTCATCCGCCAACTCCTCAATCAGGTCCACGACCATGTCCTTGGAGGCGTTCGGATTGTCCAGGGAGGCGGCTGCCTGCTCGAAGGCGGTATTGATCTTTTCCTTCATTAGCGGATCTTCGGCGATCTGGATCAGTTCCTGCGGGTCGGTGATCAGGTTCTCGTCACCCGAGACCCAGGATACGAGCTGCATGCAAATGCGCTGCTTGGCGACGGTCTTGTGCTCCTCGCTGACGTCCCATGAGGCTTCGCCGGTCAGCAGTTCCTTGGGGAACTTATCGCCCGGCATCAGCATCTTTACGTAGTCCAGCCCTGAAGCCACCATTTCCAGCATGATGAAATCCGGGCTGTCTTCCTTGATATTGAATTCCCGGCAGATTCCCCGGATCGGCAGGGTGAATTCCTCGCCCCCCAGGTTAAGGATGAAGACTGGCTCTTCCGTAAGGGGCGATTTCCGAAAATATGATCCCTCGACGGATGTGAAAAATTTCTGCTCGAATTTGACAGACGTAATAGTGCCATCAGTGTCATGCACGGGACGTGTCCACTGCTGTCCGGTTTAATTTTGTGGA
>JAQCHR010000322.1 GCA_027619655.1 Pseudomonadota bacterium | reverse complement strand
TGGCAGCCATCCGGCGTCTTCCAGTCCAGCAGTGCCATGACGGCCGGAATATCCTTGAGGTCCTGCGCGACAATGGCCTGGCGGACATGGTCATGGCTGAACGGCGTGCAGGGGCACATCGGCTTTTCCCTGGTGGCGGTCGAATAGTCGCCCACCGTGAAGGCCAGGATCTGTTCGACCAGCCCGGTGCAGGACCCACAGGACGCCGACGCCTTGGTATGGAGGCGCACGTCATCGAGCGTGAACAGTTTCTTTTCCGTGATCGCCTTGACGATCTGGCCCTTGCAGACACCGTTGCAGCCGCAGATTTCCATGTCATTGGTCATTGCCGCGACGGCATTGCCGCCATGCCCGGCATCGCCCAGATGCGCCTGCCCGAACATCAGCTGGCTGCGCATATGCGTGACATCCGTATTGTCGCGCATCAGCTTGAAGTACCAGCCGCCATCGACCGTATCGCCATACATTACGGCGCCCCGGATGCGACCACCCTCGATCACCAGCTTCTTGTAGACGCCCTGCGACCGGTCCTGCAGGACGATGTCCTCGGTATTCTCGTTGCCGTGAAAATCGCCGGCGGAGAACAGGTCGATTCCGGTAACCTTCAGCTTGGTCGAAACCGACGACCCGGCGTAGATTGAAATTGCGAGTTCCGCCAGATGATTGGCGCAGGTTTTCGCCTGCTCGAACAGCGGCGCAACGAGGCCGTAGACCATGCCCCTGTGCTGCACGCATTCACCGACGGCGTAGATGCTCGGATCGAACGTCTGCAGGGTGTCGTTCACGACGATGCCGCGCTCGCAGTGAATGCCCGCCTTCTGCGCCAGCGCGATATTCGGCCGTATGCCAACCGCCATGACGACGATGCTGGCCGGAATTTCGGTGCCGTCCTGCAATTTTACGGCGCGCACCTTGCCGTCGCCGAGGATCGCCTCGGTCTGGGCCTCCAGCCGGATATCCAGCCCGCGTTCCTTCAGGGACCGGCTCAGCATCGCGCCGGCCGTGCTGTCGAGCTGCCGCTCCATCAGCGTATCCATCAGATGAAGGACCGTGACGTTCATGCCGCGCTTGGACAGCCCGGCCGCGGCTTCCAGCCCGAGCAGCCCGCCGCCGATGACGACGGCGTTCTTTTCGGGTCCGGACGCGCTGACCATTTGGTCGACATCGTGAATGTCGCGGAAGGTGACCACGCCCTCCAGATCGACGCCCGGGGAGGGGATTATCACCGGGTCGGAGCCTGTCGCCAGCAGCAGCCGGTCATAGGGCGCGGTCACCCCGTTTTCGGCAATGACCTTGTGCCCGTGCCGGTCGATTTCGACGACCTTGCTTTCCGTATGCAGGGCAATGCCGTTATCCGCATACCAGGCCTTGTCGTTGAGCATGATCTCGTCAATGGTCTTTTCCCCGGCCAGCACGGGCGAAAGCATGATGCGGTTGTAGTTCCCATAGGGTTCCGCGCCGAATACGGTGATGTCGTACATGTCCGGCGCAAGCTTCAGCAGCTCTTCCACCGTGCGCATGCCGGACATGCCATTGCCGACGACGACCAGTTTCTGCTTCATTCAAACCTCTTCCCAGCCATCCGCCAGTCCGGCCGCAAACTTGCGATGCCGTTATCGCCGAAAGAATTGATTTCTTTCGCAATGCAGCACAAGCAAGTTCCATGCCATAGAACGGCTATTGGGAAACGGTTTTAAATAATTGATTATTATTATATTTTTGGTTTTTTTGCCAAAAGAACGCGGCCTGCCGCAGTGCGGAATATTTATGCATTGCCTTTTTTATTAGCCGTTGGGGGCTTAATTTATCTTTTGCATATTTTTTATACATTCCGGGGGATACAGCAAACCGGCGGTCGCTTAACCCGCGTTATCCTCCAGGATCATCGCGGCGCCTTTTTCGGCGATCATGATCGTCGGCGCATTGGTGTTGCCCGTCGTCACTTCCGGCATGACCGAGGCATCCACAACCCGAATGCCGGACATGCCATGCAGGCGAAGTCGCGAATCGACCACCGCCATCGGGTCCTCCCCCATCCGGCAGGTGCCGACAGGGTGATAGATCGTAGTCCCGGTTTCGCGCGCATATTGCTTTGCATCTTCTGGCGTTTCGATGGGCCGGTCGGGCCGGGTTTCTCCGCCCGAATAGGCCGCGAAGGCCGGAGATTCGAGGATTCGCCGCGTGTGCCGGATGCCCGCCAGCATGACATGGCTGTCGTTTTCAGCCGACATGTAATTCGGTTTGATCACCGGCGCCTGGAACGGGTCGCCGCTGGCGGCCATGATGCTGCCGCGGCTTTCCGGCCGCGTCGGGCAGACGGCAACGCCGGCCCCGGGCTGCTTCTCGAAAGCGCCGATGGCTTCGCCGCTGAAGCTGCAAGGCGCGAAGAGGAGTTGCAGGTCCGGGCTGGCCAGCCCTTCGCGGCTGTTGCAGAACACCATCGCGCTGGTCGCGCCGAAGGTCAGCGCGCCATTGCCCCGGAACACCCATTTGAACACTTCAGGCACGACGCGGGGAAACCGCGCCAGCTCGTTGATCGTGACCGCATCCTTCACCTGATGCGAAATCCGCACGATGTAGTGGTCCGACATATTACCGCCCACCCCGGGCAGGTCATGCACGGTTTCGACGCCGATGGATTGCAGATGCGCGCCCGGCCCGACCCCGGAAATCTGCAGCAGATGCGGCGAATTCACCGATCCGCCGCAGACCAGCACTTCCTTTTCCGCCCGGATTTCACGGTCTTGCCCGCGCTGGCGAAACGCGACGCCGACGCATCGCCGGCCTTCGAACAGCAGCCTTGTCGCCAGCGCCTCGGTTTCGACTGCCAGGTTCGGGCGGCCCTTCGCCGCCTTCAGGAAGGTCGCGGCCGTGGACCCGCGGCGCCGGCCGATGCGGGTGTTCTGGCAATAGCCGACGCCGGACTGCTGCGTGCCGTTGTAATCCGCGGTCACCGGGAAGCCGGCCTGCTGCGCGGCTTCGACAAATTTATGGGTCAGCGGCAGGATCGTTCGGTAATCCTCGACCTGCAATTCACCGCCATCGCCGCGCACCTCGCTGTCGCCGCCATTGCGATAGGTTTCCGATTTCCTGAAATAGGGCAGCACGTCGTCGAAGCTCCAGCCCCGGCAGCCGCGCTGCGCCCAGCCGTCGAAATCCGCCGGGTTGCCGCGCACATAGATCATGCCGTTGATCGAACTGGACCCGCCCAGCGTCTTGCCGCGCGGCCAGTGGATGCGGCGACCACCGGTACCCTCCTCTCCCTCGGTGGAATAGTTCCAGTTGAGCACCGGATGCGCCAGCAGCGACCGCAGCCCGGCGGGGATATGGATCATGGGGTGATTGTCCTTCGGGCCGGCTTCCAGCAGCACGACCCGGTCGCCGCCCGCGCTCAGCCGGTTCGCCAGCAAGCAACCCGCCGACCCGGCGCCCACAATCACATAATCCGCTGCCATTACCGGTTATCCCCTGTTATCGTTGGAAAGCGCGCGAGTGTACCGTCCGGGCAGCCGGCTTCACAAGGGTAGCGGGAGTGCTGCCCCTCGGCATTTATTGTTGCGCGCCCCCATGGGAGGACTCATCCGCATGAAACTGTTCTGGACGCCGGCGTCGCCGTTCACCCGCAAGGTCTGCGTCACCGCGCGCGAACTGGGCCTGTGGGACCGAATCGAGGTCGCGCCCACCGTCTGGCCGCTGGACTGGGGCTACGCGACCGTTTCGTTTACCGAAGGCCTGGCGGAAGCGAACCCGGTGGCGCGCATCCCGACGCTGGTGACCGATGACGATGTGCCGCTGGGCGATTCGACGCTGATCTGCCAGCACCTGAACAGTCTTGCCCCTAACGCCGGCGTGATACCGGAAGGGGCGGATCAATGGCGCATGTGGTCGCGCTATGCCGTCGCCGACGGCATCCTGGAAGCGCAGGTCGCCATGCGGGCGGAACTGCTGCGGCCGACCGCGGGCGTATCACAAGGGTTCCTCGCCAAGCAGCGCGACCGGATCGCCCGCTGTTTCGATCACCTTGAACAGCGCGCCGATGAATTCGATGGCCCGCTGGACCTGACGCAGATCACCGCCGGCATGGCCTGCGGCTACCAGGACTGGCGCGACTGGCTGGATGATTTTCGCCCCGGCCGCCCCCGTCTGGCGCGATGGTATGAAGCGTTCTCGCAGCGGACCGCTATGAAAGTGACCGAACCTTCCGAAACCCCGGCGCATTAAAAAACGGCCTGCGGCTGGACGGGCACTTGGACCCGTCGTTAAAGTGCGGATGTATATTCGGGAGGGCGTCATGATTCTGAAAGACAAGGTGGTCCTGATCACAGGATCGGGTAACGGCATCGGCGCGGCGATTACAGAAGCCATGGCCGAAGCCGGAGCGACCATCGTCGCCGCCGATATCGATGTTGAAGCGGCCCGGCGCAGCGCCGAAAAGGCCGCCAGCTACCAGGTCAAGGCGCTACCGGTGCAGGTCGATGTCCGCGAGGTTGCGTCAATCAACGCGATGATCGAAACGGCAGTGGCGAAATTCGGCAGACTGGATGTCATCGTCAACAATGCGGGCGTCACGCGCCGCGCCTATATCATGGACCTGACGGAAGAGGACTGGGACCGGATCCACACCGTGAATGCCCGGGGCGTTTTCTTCTGCCTGCAGGGCGCGGCGCGCGTGATGATCGAACAGGGCGGCGGCCGGATCATCAATATCGCGTCGATCGCCGGACGCGGTTACCTCAACACCTCCAACGCCGCCTATGCGGCCAGCAAGGGCGCCGTGATCTCGCTGACCAAGACGGCGGCGCAGCAGCTTGGCCGCTACAACATCAATATCAACGCGATCTGCCCGGGCGTGACCAATACGCCGATG
>JAQCHR010000321.1 GCA_027619655.1 Pseudomonadota bacterium | reverse complement strand
GAGCGTAATCGCTTCGAATAATGCATGGCGGCCTAAAGTCGCCGGAAAACTCGGAAGCGTATATGCGGCCCTGGCGGGAATACAAGAATACGCCTTTCTTGTTGGCTAAAGATATTCGTCAGACGCTGGCTCGTTCCGATCGTCGAAAAAATATCTGCTTTGTCGCGGGCGTGCAGCGCTCCGGTACGGAAATGCTGATGGCGGCGCTGGAGCGCCATCCCGACAGCTATGTTTTCCACGAACGCGACCCCCGGGTTTTCGACAATTACAAGATGCGGGATTTATCCCTGGTCCAGAATGTCATCAATGGCGTTGCGCCCTCTGTCGTGATCGTCAAGGCCCTTCTGGAATCCCAGGATTTGTACTGGATGCTCGACCTGTTCGAGGGCTCGAAGCTTATCTGGATGTATCGCGACTATAACGACGTTATCAATTCGAATGCGCGGTCGACCAAGTTCAAGGACCATGGCCGGAATTACATTGACGAGATCGTAAAGGATCCGCGGCGCGGTTTCTGGCGCGGCATGGGAATGACGCCGGAAACGCTGGCGACAATTCGCGAACACTATGATCCGGGCATCAATAACACCACGGCGCTTGCGCTTTTCTGGTACTACAGGAATATGCTTTTCTTCGATCAGGGCTTCGACAAGGATGACAGGTGCCTTTTGCTGAATTACGAAAACCTCGTTTCGGATCCGGCAAATCTCGGGGCAACCGTCGTCGAGTTTACGGGATTGCGTAAATATGAGCGCGCATTCAGCCACGTTCACAAGTCGTCGGTGGGGAAAAGCACGCCGCCGGATATTACACCGGGAACCGACCGGCTGTGCCGCGAGATGCTGGAACGTCTGAATGCCGCGTATGCCGAAAAATCCGCCCAATTCACATCCTGAATTGAGCGTTCACTGCAACCCAGGCAGAATTTTCGCTCCCCATGCTGCATATCAATGACCTGACATACCGGATCGGCGGCCGGATCCTGCTGGACCAGGCGTCTGCCGTGGTGCCGCAGGGGCACAAGGTCGGCCTGATCGGGCATAACGGCTCCGGCAAGTCGACGCTGCTCAAGCTGATCATGGGCGAGCTGGAACCCGATACGGGAACCATCAGCCTGCGCAATCGCGCGCGTATCGGCACCGTGTCGCAAAAAATGCCAGAAGGCGAGGCGTCGCCGCGCGATTTCGTGCTGGCGGCGGATGAGGAGCGGGCGACGCTGCTGGCGGAAGCGGAGTCCGCGACCGACCCGCACCGGATCAGTGAAATCCACATCCGGCTGGCGGATATCGGCGCCGAGGCCGCGCCCGCGCGCGCCGCCGCCATTCTCGCCGGGCTGGGCTTCGACGAAGAGGCGCAGGCAGCGCCGCTGGATTCATTCTCCGGCGGCTGGCGGATGCGCATCGCGCTGGCCGCGACGCTGTTTTCCGCGCCTGACATGCTACTGCTCGACGAACCCAGCAACCATCTCGATCTCGAAACCCGGCTCTGGCTGGAAGCGCATCTGACCTCGTACCAGGGCACGATCCTGCTGGTCAGCCATGACCGCAACCTGCTGAACACCATCGTCGATACGATCATCCATCTCGACGAAACCAAGCTGAATGTCTATCGCGGCAATTATGATCGTTTCGAACGTACCCGCAACGAGCGGCTGATTCTGCGCGCGGCCGAATTCTCCAAGCAGCTGGAACAGCGCAAGCATATCCAGAGCTTCATCGACCGCTTCAAGGCGAAGGCCAGCAAGGCGAAACAGGCGCAATCCCGGGTCAAGGCGCTGGAGCGGATGGACGAGTTGCGCCCGGTCCGGCCGGACCGCGAGGTCGCGTTCGATTTTCCGAACCCGGCGCAATTGCCGCCGCCGCTGATCGCGATGGATGGCGCCAGCGTTGGTTATGCGGCAGACAAGCCGGTCCTGCGCCGGCTGGACCTGATCCTGGGGCCGGAAGACCGGATTGCCCTGCTGGGCGAGAACGGCAACGGCAAGACAACGCTGCTGCGCCTGCTGATGGGGCAGTTGGAAGCCATGGGCGGCTCCGTGCGCAAGCCGGGCAAGCTGCGCGTCGGCTATTTCGAGCAGGAACAGGCGGACGCCTTCGACCTTGACCGCACCCCGGCGCAGGAATTGTCCAGCCGCATGGTGGACGCGACGGAAACCAAGGTCCGGGCGCATCTCGGCAGCTTCGGGTTGGGCCAGGAGAAGGCGGATGTGAAGATCGGGTCGCTGTCCGGCGGCGAGAAGGCGAAGCTACTGTTCGCCTGCATCACGCGGGAGGCGCCGCATGTGCTGATGCTCGATGAACCGACCAACCATCTCGATATCGATTCCCGCGATGCGCTGATCAGCGCAATTAACGCCTATCAGGGCGCGGTCATTCTGGTGACGCATGACCTGCATCTGGTGGAACTGTGCGCGGAGACCCTGTGGGTCGTGCGCAACGGCAGCTGCCGGGTCTTCGATGGCGATATCGACGAATACCGCAAGGACGTGCTGGAGGCGCGCCGCGCTGACAAGCGGCGCAACAAGGCGGAAAAATCCGCCGGTGACGACCGCGACGCACGACGTGACGCCCGACGGGCAGGCGCTTCAGCGCGGGCCGCGCGGTCGTCCCAGCGCAAGGCAGTGCAGGCGGCGGAAAAGCTGATGGAAAAGCTGGGAAAGGAAAAGGCGTTGCTGGAGAAGAAACTGGCCGACCCGGCGCTGTACCGCGGACCCGCCGTTGAAATAGCGCTGCTTAACCGGCAGCTTGGCGACCTGCAGAAGAAGATTTCGGTCGCCGAAGCCGAATGGCTGGAAGCCGAGGAAGCGCTCAACGGGTCGGATGACGACGAACGGGAACAGGGGGTGGCGCGATGATCCTGCTGACGGCGCAGACGGCGCGTCCCGAAGTCGCCTTCAAGCGCAAGGGCAGCGGACCCAACTACGTGCTGCTGCATGGCGGGATGGGGTCGTGGAACCACTGGGCACGCAATATCGATGCGCTGGCCGAACATTACACCGTCTACGCCATCGACCATCCCGGCTATGGGGATTCGCCCGATGTGGACAAGGACATGTCCGGCGACGATTACCGCAGCCTCGTCTGCCGCGCCATCGACACGATGCTGGGCGAGGATGCGTCGTTTCACCTGACCGGATTCTCCTTCGGGTCGGTGCTGAGTTCCTGCATCGCCGCGCGGTTCGGCGAGCGGGTGAAGGCGCTGTCGCTGATCGGATCCAGCGGATATGGCAAGCCGGAAGGGCGGGATATCGGCACGCGCAGCTACAAATCCGCCGGTGAGGACGAAGCGATGTTCCGCGAAATCGTGCGGAACAACCTGCTGGCCTTCATGCTGACCAATCCGGACAGCATCGACGAAACCGCCATCGACTATCACGGCGCCAATGTGCGCCGCACCCGCTTCGACAGCCGCAAGGTCAGCTGGGGCGATACCCAGCGGATCGACCTGCCGCGCATCACCTGTCCGTTGCAGATCATCTGGGGCACGAACGACATCACCGCCCATCCGTCGCTGGATGAACGCATCGCGCTGGTGCGATCGTTCAAGCCCGATTTCCGGCTGGATATCGTCGAGGGCGGATCGCACTGGACGATGTATGACAGCGCCGGCGAAGTGAACCGGCTGTTGCTCGACTTCCACCGGAAAATCGACGGCTAGAGTATCCGTCTTGGTCAAGGGTTTCCAGGAGACCAGCTTCGGTCATCTCTGATGAGAGCGTTCGCCAGGATTACGAGCTTTCGCATGACGGCGGTGAGAGCGACTTTGGCGGGCATTCCGGCGGCGAGGAGCTGGTTGTATTTGGCTTTCAGGTCAGGATTGAACCGTGCTGCGACGAGGGCCGGCATGTAGAGGGCTGCCCGGACATTGGGGCGTCCGCCCTGGACGAAGGCCTTGCCGGTCTTCTTTCCTGATTTTCGTGTCATGGGTGCTGTCCCGGATAGCCCGGCGGCGGCTCTGGCGTCGAGGCTCCCCAGTTCGGGCATGTCGATGATGAGTGCGAAGGCGGCCCGTTCGGCAATGCCGGGGATCGAGGTAAGGATGCGGAAGCGTCGGGCGAGGTCCGGATTTGCTTCGATCAGGTCCCGGATAGCGGTCTCGACTTCGTCGATCTGCCGTTCGATCTGTTTCAGGCGCTGTTCGGCGTGTCGTTTCAGAAGGGCGCAGGAGAGGTTTTTCTGCCGGTTTTTGGCGGCGGTCCTGTCCTTGACGAGGGCCATGCGGGCGACGAGCAGTTCCTTGAGGTCGCACTGGAGCCGGGTAGGCGCCGGGCGGACCGGCGGCTGCAGCGCGGTGCCGAAGCGCGCCAGCATGGCGGCGTCCATACGGTCGGTCTTGGCGAGCTTGCCCAGCGCCTCACCGAAGCGCCTGGCAAGACGTGGGTTGACCTTGCACAAGGGCAACCCGGCCTTGTCGATCGCCTGTTCGAAGGCGCGGTGGTAGGCGCCGGTGGCCTCGAAGACGATGCGTTCGACGCTCGAACCGTCGAGCCATTTGATGAAAGCGCGCCAGCCAGTTTTGTCGTTGGCGAACTGGCGCTGCGCACCGTCGGGAAAACGGTGCGCATCGAAAACGTCCTTGGAAATATCGACACCGATGGTAGTCTTGATCATCTTTCCTGCCTCAGCTTGTCATGCGGGCCGTAGCACCCGGGTATCCATTCAGGCCATGGGAAAGACGGGGCGATCAAACTCTAACTCGGAGCGTCAAACCTCCCGCAGATCACCGATCCGACCCCGCCGCTGGTGAGGGAGCGTCAACTCCCTCACCAGCGGTTCCTTTCTACCCAAACGGCAGGAAAAATCATAAGACAAGCAGATCGCCTTTTATCTGACGCAATTTTTGCGCCAGATCAAAGGCGTGAATCTGCTCTATCT
>JAQCHR010000320.1 GCA_027619655.1 Pseudomonadota bacterium | reverse complement strand
CGTCGACGCCCCGGTGAGGACGCTGAACACGCCGGCCGGTACGCCGGCGCGCGCTGCGAGATCGGCCATGGCGAATGCCGAATACGGGGTTGCGGTCGCCGGTTTGCAGACCATCGTGCAGCCAGCTGCCAGCGCCGGCCCTACCTTGCGGGCGATCATCGCCGACGGAAAATTCCACGGCGTAATCGCCGCGCAAACCCCGATAGGTTCCTTCGTGACCACAATGCGCCAGTTGGCGTTTGGCGTCGGGATCACGTCGCCGTAAATGCGTTTGCCTTCCTCTGCGAACCATTCAATAAATGAAGCCGAATACAGGACCTCGCCACGCGCTTCGGCAAGGGGTTTGCCCTGCTCAAGCGTCATCAGGACAGCCAGATCTTCCTGGTTTTCCAGCATCAGATTGTACCACTTGCGCAGGATGACAGCCCGTTCCTTGGCCGTCTTGGCGCGCCATGCCGGCATTGCCGCATTGGCCGCGTCGATCGCACGGGCTGTTTCCGCTGCGCCCATCTTTGGGACCGTTCCCAGAATTTCACCCGTCGCCGGGTTGTTTACGGGAATGGATTCACCGCCATCGGCGTCAATCCATTTGCCATCGATAAAGCATTTCTCGTGAAACAGACTTTTGTCCTGAAGATCCATGGTTCGACTCCGGCGTTAGTGAATGCACTGCATATTATGTGGTGCGCTCCGCCACAGGATAAAGGTGCGGATTGTCGTGCTAAGGTATCACAGGCCGGGCTGACCGCGACATTGCACTTTTGCGGACACTGCTATCATCTTCACATAGAGACGGAATTGAAGGATCGGGCATGAACGACAGTGACGGTACGGGGCGGCACAAGCTCAACATTTGCGTCAATTTCCGCGCGGGGAACATGCTGCCGTCCTGTGGTGCACGCGGCAGCCGCGAACTGGCCGATGCCCTGGAAGCCGGAATCGCGGAACGCGGGCTACCCTACGACTTCAATCGCCTGCATTGCATGGGGAAATGCCATATCGGGCCGACCATGCGTATTTCTCCCGGCGGGAGCTTCATCATGGGCGCGCAGGAAAGTGACGTTCCCCGGATTCTCGACCTGCTTCAGGCAGAGGATCTGGATGGCCTCGCCATCGCCTATCCCCTGCCCGAGCAGGACCGGAATTTAGATGACTGAGCGGCGTTAAAGCTCCGGCGACCGGATCACCAGCATCTTCTCGAACTGCATGTCGTGCATCGTATGGTGAATACCGCCGACATTGTAGCCGGAATGCTTCAGTCCCGCGAAGGGCATCCAGTCCACGCGGAATGCGGTATGATCGTTGACCATGACGGCACTGGCATCCAGCCTGCGGAAACAGCGCATCGCCGTGTCCAGATTCTGGGTACAGACGGCAGACTGGAAAGCGAATGGCAGGGAATTCGCCCGTGCGATGGCGTCATCGATATTCGAATACGAATAAACACAGACAACCGGCCCGAATATTTCCTGCGTGCTCACCTGGGCGTCGGCGGGCGGGTTAAACAGGACAGTAGCCTCGTGGCAGCTTGCCGAGATCTTGTTGCCGCCAACGATGAGTTCGGCGCCGGCGGCGACGGCATCCCGGACCCATTCATTGATCCGTTCGTTTTCCTTGGTCCGGATCAGCGGGCCAATCTCCGTTGTCGCCAGGGTCGGGTCGCCAACCGGCATCTTGGCGCCTTCGGCTGCGATGCCTTCGGCGACCGCGCGGGCGATGGATTCATGCGCAAACACACGCTGCACCGAAACGCAGACCTGCCCGGCATGGTAAAACCCGCCCTTGGCCAGGATCGGAATAACCCGGGGCAGGTCCGCATCCTCGGCGACGATCACCGGGGCGGCGCCGCCGTGTTCCAGGGCGCAGCGCGTACCCGGCGCCAGGTTGGCGCGCAGCATCCAGCCGACCTTTGCCGAACCGATGAAACTGAAAAACCCGACCCGTGGATCGGTGACCAGTTTCTGGGAAACCTCACGGCCCCCGGTAATGGTAACCTGGCACCACTCATCCGGAAGGCCTGCTTCCCGCAGGATTTCGACAAAACGGATGCAGGACAGCGGCGTAACCTCGGCCGGCTTGACGATACAGGGGCAGCCGACGGCGACTGCCGGCGCGACCTGGTGAACGATCAGGTTCAGGGGATGGTTGAATGCGCTGACGGCAACGACGACGCCGATCGGTTCATGGGTCGTCATGGCCAGTCGGTTTGTCGATGCCGCATTGAGCCCCATCGGGATTTCCGTGCCGTGCTGCGTGCGCAGCGATTCGATGCAGAGCTTCACACCGTCAATCGCACGGGCAACCTCGACGCGGCTGTCGGGCAGCGGCTTGCCGCCTTCCCGCGCCGCCTCGATGGCAAGGTGTTCGAAGCGCTCGCCCATGATCTCGGCGGTTTTTTCCAGGATGGCGATCCGTTTTTCAACCGGCAGCCAGCCATCGCGGTTGCGAAACAGCCGGTTGGCGGTTTCCAGCGCCGTTTCCACGGTCACCAGGTCGGAAACCGCAACGGCTGCAATTTCCGCACCGTCCCACGGCGCCCATACGGTCACATCCCGATCCGAAGTTGCTCCCGGAACCATCAGAGGATAGCGTTCAACCATCTCTGTCTCCCCTCTGCAATCAATTGAAAAAAACTCGACCCAGACTAACCCGACCCGACGACAAACGGTAGCGTGTCGGCCACTTCCTGCCCAACTTTATACGGAAAGGTTGTCGTGGCTCGCGGAAAGATAATAATAGGGGGGTTAATTTTCTCTGACATTCAGGAGCGCCATCCCGTGACCCAGAATCGCCTGCCTTTATCCCGCTTCACCGTATTGGATCTGACCGCGCATCGCGCAGGGCCGACGGCTGTCCGACAGCTTGCGGATTGGGGCGCCAATGTCATCAAAATCGAAGCGCCCTCCGCGATAAACAAGGACAAGGGCGGCTTGACCGGTTCGCGGCACGGTTTCGATTTCCAGAACCTGCACCGCAACAAGCGCAGCCTGACGCTGAACCTGAAGGATCCCGAAGGCAAGGCGATCTTCATGAAGCTTGCGGAAAAGGCCGATGTCATCGTCGAAAACATGCGATCCGCCGTGAAATACCGGCTCGGAATCGATTATGACGAAGTGAAGAAGGTCAATCCGCGTATCATTTATGGCAGCATCGCCGGCTTCGGGCAGGACGGTCCCTACGGCAAACGGCCGGGCGTCGATCAGATCGCGCAGGGCATGGGCGGGCTGATGTCGATCACCGGCATTCCCGGACAGGGGCCGGTGCGGGTCGGTATTCCGATTTGTGACCTGACCTCCGGTATGTTCCTGGCGCAGGGTATCCTGATCGCGCTGCTGGACCGGGAAGTCACGGGCAAGGGCCAGTGGGTGCATACCTCGCTTCTGGAATCGATCATCCAGATGCTCGATTTTCAGGCCTCGCGCTGGACCATGGGCCACGAAGTCGCGCCGCAGGCCGGCAACAACCATCCCACCAGCATTCCGACGGGCGTCTACCCCACGGCGGACGGCCATATCAACATCGCCGCGTCGGGCGCGGAATTGTACAAGCGATTCTGCAAGGCGATTGGCGCCAACGAACTGCTGGAAAATCCGGAATACCAGTCGTTCGAAGGGCGCTCGAAGAATCGCGACGAGTTGAACGAAAAGATCGCCAATATCACGAAGACGCGTAAGAGCCAGGAATGGATCGACATGCTGAACGAGGCCGGCGTGCCGTGCGGGCCGATCTATTCCATCGACCAGGTCTTTGCCGACCCGCAGGTAAAGCATTTGAAAATGGCGCAGCCGGCGAAGCACGCGACCCTGGGCGAAATCAACATCGTCCGGCAAGCTGTCAACCTGACAGGGACTCCCGCACCGGACCGTATCGCGCGGGCCACGCCCGAACTTGGCGAGCATACCGACGAAGTGCTGCAGGATGCGGGTTATGACGATGCCGCCATCAAGGCGTTCCGCGACGCCGGCGTGATCTGAAGGAAGGACGATAGAGCCATGGAATTGAAAACAGACAAGATGCTGGCCGAAAAATCCGACGGAATCGGCTGGATGACCTTCAATAACCCGGCGCGACGCAACGCGACCTCGCTGGAAATGTGGGAGGCGATCGACGTTATCCTGAAGGATTTCGAAGCCGATGATAAGGTCCGCGTCATTGTCATGAAGGGCGCTGGCGGCAAGGCCTTCGTGGCCGGCGCGGATATTTCCGAATTCAAGGAAAAGCGCAACGACGCGGAAGCCGCCGAGCGATACGCACAGGCCTCCGACGGCGCAAAAGCACTGATGGCGAACCTGAAAAAGCCGCTGATCGCGATGATCAACGGTTTTTGCCTGGGCGGCGGGCTCGCCGTGGCCATGAGCGCGGATATGCGTTTTGCATCGGACGATGCCCAGCTTGGCGTGCCGGCCGGACGCCTGGGAATTGCCTATAACTTCGATTCCCTGCGCAGGCTTGTGCAACTGGTTGGGCCGGCAATGGCGAACGAGATCATGTTCACCGCGCGGCGTCTGAATGCGACAGAAGCCCTGGATGCAGGGCTGCTGAACCGGGTCGTCCCGGTGGACCAACTGGAAGCAACGGTAACGGAAATCGCAAAAACAATCAGCCGCAACGCCCCGCTTTCGGTCAATGCGTCAAAGGTGACGATCAAGGAAGTCCTGAAAGACGAAAGCCAGCGCAACATGGCCATGCTGGCGAAGATTTCGGAAGACTGTTTCAACAGCGCCGATTACCAGGAAGGCCGGCAGGCGTTCATGGAGAAACGGGAACCCGTCTTCGTCGGTCGGTAGACCAGATCGCGGTTTGTTGGAATCGCGTTTGGCGATCCAACAAACCGCGTGAATCTGCGCTATCGGTCTATTCGACGGTCACCGATTAATTCAG
>JAQCHR010000319.1 GCA_027619655.1 Pseudomonadota bacterium | reverse complement strand
CCTTGTCGGCAAACGGGCCGCCCTGGGCGCGGAAGTAAATCCCCTTGCCCGGAATGTCCACTTCGGCAACGAACAGCGTGACATCGGCCAGCACCGTACCCGCTTCCTTCACGCGCTTTTCCCAAGCAATTTTCGCGGCTTCGGCGGTTCGCAGCGACGCCAACTGGATCCGGTAATTGTCCGCAACGGACGGGGTTGCGGTACGGGCGGTCGCGACCGGTTCGGGTTTGGGCGGGGCGACAGGCTCCTGGACGGCAACCGGCGCCGGTTTCTCTTCGGCTTTCGGCGCGGGAACTGGTACCGGCTCCGCCGCAGCCGGCTTCGGCGGCACGAGGGACTGGGGTGCGCTCTCTGGCGCCGCATCCGCCAGTTTCGGCGGGGTTTCGGGGCTGCCCGGCGATTCAAGCGGTCCGGTGATGGATGGCGGCGGTGGTGGCGATGCCAGGGTCGGCGGGCTCGCAGGCACTTCAAGCTGCGGCGCGGACACGGGTGGCGGGGCTGCCGGCTCGGGCGCAACGGGTACAGGCAACGGGTTTTCCGGTGGCGGCAGCAGTCGTTCAACCCTGTCGCCATTGTCCGAACGGTCAATCGCGCCATACACCTGCTTGTCCTGATCGAGAATTTCCCGACCGCCCGGATCCTGCGGCGCAACCTTGCTCGGCCCGGTGGCTTCCAACAGGGGGGCGGCGAATTCACTGCCTTCGCGAATGCCCGTGCTGTAGGCGTACCAGATCACGCCGGCAAAGCCCGCAACCGTGACCATCGCCAAAGACGCCGGCAGGAAACGGCGCAGATTGCCCTGCCCCGCCTTGCCGCCATCCTCGGCGTCGAGCCTGTCCAGTTCCGTTTCGATCGGATCGCTATCCTTAGCCATCGCGCAATTCCTCGACCGGGGTTACCCCCATCAGTTCAAGCCCCGACGCAATCACCGTTTTCACGCCGGTAACAAGCGCCAGCCGCGCTTCCGTCAGCGCGCGGTTATCGTCGATCACAACCCGCAAATCCACCTGTTCCTTGCCCTTGGTCCACAAGCCGTGAAACGCGGCGGCGACGTCATGCAGATAATAGGCGATTCGGTGGGGTTCATGGGCAATTGCCGCTGCCTCGACCGTGCGTGGCCATTGCGCCAGCAGCCGGATCAGCGAGAGTTCCGTTTCGTCGGCCAGGAGCGACAGGTCCGCGCCCCTGCCGTCTGCGCCTTCCAGGTCCGGAAACGCCCCTGCCGCCATGCGGGCTACCGAATGACAGCGCGCATGGGCGTACTGGACATAGAAAACCGGGTTGTCACGCGACTGCTCAGTCACCTTGGCCAGATCGAAATCGAGCGGCGCGTCATTGCTGCGGGTCAGCATGATGAATCGCACGACACCTGCGCCGACCTCGTCAATCAGGTCGCGCAGGGTCACGAAGGTACCCGCGCGCTTGGACATCTTGATCGGCTCGCCATTGTCCATCAGCTTGACGATCTGACAGATTTTGACATCCAGCGCCGCCTGCCCGTTGCTGATGGCGTCCGTCGCCGCCTTCATCCGCCGCACATAGCCGCCGTGATCGGCGCCCCAGACATCGATCAGTGCCTTCGCGCCACGCTGGAACTTGTCCAGATGGTAGGCGATGTCGGATGCGAAATACGTCCAGCTTCCGTCCGATTTCACCAGCGGCCTGTCAACCTCGTCACCGAAATCCGTTGCCCGGAACAGAGTCTGTTCGCGCGGTTCCCAGTCATCCGGCTGCTTGCCCTTCGGCGGCTCCAGCACGCCCTTGTAGATGAGTCCCCGGTCAGACAGGGTTTTCAGCGCCGCATCCACCTTCCCGTCCTCGACCAGCTTGCGTTCGGACGTGAAGACGTCGTGCCGGATGCCGAATGCCGCCAGATCCTCCCGGATCATTTCCATCATCTTATCGATCGTGAAGGCACGCAGATCCGGCAGCCATTCCGATTCCGGCTTTCCAAGCAGGTTGTCACCGTATTTTTCCGCCAGGGCCTTGCCGACCGGAACCAGATATTCCCCCGGATACAGCCCAGCGTCTATCTCGCCGATATCCTCGCCCAGCGCCTCGCGGTAGCGCAGATAGGCCGACCGGCTGAGCACGTTCACCTGCTCGCCCGCATCGTTGATGTAATATTCGCGCGCGACCGCATATCCGGCCTTCTCCAGCAAAGCCGCAAGGACATCGCCGAAAACCGCGCCCCGCGCATGGCCGATATGCATCGGTCCGGTCGGGTTGGCGGAGACGAATTCGACATTCACCGGCTCGCCGGCGCCAAGGGTGGAACTGCCGTATGCCGTGCCGGTCGCCAGAATATCCGCAAGGCAGCGCCGCCAGGCGGCGGCGTCAAGCCGCAGGTTGATGAAGCCCGGGCCCGCAATTTCGGTTGAAACCACCCCCGGCGTATCGGCCAGGCGGTCCGCGATCATTGTCGCGAGGTCGCGCGGCTTCATGCCGGCCGGTTTGGCCAGCACCATCGCCGCATTGGTCGACATGTCGCCATGCGCCGGATCGCGCGGCGGATCGACCGTGATCCGCGACAGGTCCAGCCCCGCCGGCAGCGTCCCGTCGGCAACCAGCCCCTCCAGAACGCGGGCAATTTCACTGCGGTATTCGGTAAAGATATTCATCGGTTCAACTGTTCTTTTCGATCAACTGGCGGTGCTCCCGCAGCGCATACTGGTCGGTCATTCCGGCGATGTAATCGGCGACAATACGCGCGGTTTCCGGCGAATTCGGCGCTGACGCTGCCCGCCGCCATTCCGGCGGCAGTTCCTGTGGATTTTCGATAAACATTTCAAACAACTGCTTCACCACGACACGCGCCCGTCCCGTCTGCGCAACGACCGCTTCGTGCCGGTACATATGCCGAAACAGGAAATCTTTCAGCGTGCGCTCCTTTTCGCTCATCGCCGGAGAGAACGCAACCATCGCTTCCGGCAGGTTCCGGACATCGGCCACGCTCACCGGCGCCGACCTGGCGAGGCGCCGGGCGGTTTCCGCCAGGACGTCCTCCATGTCCCCGATCAGCCGACGGACCATTTCATGCACCAGCCGCGTTTCCGCGATATCGGGGTATTGCGCGCGAACCCGGGCGAAGACCGCCGCGACATGGGGAACCTCGCGCAGGTCGTCCACCTTGAAGGCGCCTGCCCGCAACCCGTCGTCGAGGTCGTGATTGTTATAGGCGATATCGTCGGCAATGGCGGCGACCTGGGCTTCGGGTCCCGGGAATGTCGCGAGTTCCAGCGGGAACATCCGGTCGATCGCACGCAGTGTCGGCGATGGCGATTCGACCGGTCCGTTATGTTTGGCGATGCCTTCCAGCGTTTCCCAGCACAGGTTCAGCCCGTCGAAATCCGGGTAGCGCCTCTCGAGCATGGTGAGGACGCGCAGCGTCTGCCCGTTATGGTCGAAGCGGCCGAAACCGCCCATCGCCTCGTCCAGCGCCTCCTCCCCCGCATGGCCGAAGGGCGGGTGGCCGAAGTCATGCGCCAGCGCCAGCGCCTCGCACAGGTCTTCGTCCAGCCGCAATGTGCGGCCCAGGGCGCGGGCGATCTGCGCCACCTCCAGGCTATGGGTCAGCCGGGTGCGGTAATGATCGCCTTCGGGCGCAACGAAGACCTGGGTCTTGTGCTTCAGGCGGCGGAATGCGGTGGAATGGATGATCCGGTCCCGGTCCCGCTGAAACGGCGTGCGGTGACGGCTTTCCGGTTCCGGATGGGCGCGGCCCCGGCTTTTCGCGGCATCCGACGCATAGGGCGCCAGCGAAAAATTCATCCGCAAACCTCCTGACGGGAAATCATCCAATTGAAAGGGAGAGTTAGCACCCTACATAGGCTATGGTATACTGCGTGCGGCATTACCGGAGAATAGCATGTCCGACCCCTTCGCGACCGAAACCCTGACCGGGGAAGCTCAATTCACGATTTCGGAATCCGCGCGCGCACGCCTGGCCCAGATCTTCGAGGCGGAAAACAAGCCCGATGCCATGCTGCGGGTCACCGTTTCGGGCGGTGGCTGCGCCGGTTACCAGTACGGATTCGATTTTGAAAGCGCCGTCACCGAAGACGATCTTGTTTTCGGCGATGACGAGGTCAAGGTAGTCATCGACGATGTGTCGATGGGTCTGTTGAGCGGCAGCCAGATCGACTACGTCGATGACATGGTGGGGTCGTCCTTCCAGATCAACAACCCCAACGCGGTCACCTCCTGCGGCTGCGGCACCTCTTTTTCGACCTGAATCGCGCAAATATCCGTGAAAATCGCCACATTCAACGTCAATTCGGTCAAGGCGCGCCTGCCGCGCGTTCTCGAATGGCTGGAAGAAGCCGAGCCGGACGTCGCCCTGCTGCAGGAAATAAAGACGGTTTCCGAAGACTTTCCGGCGCTCGAAATCGCCGCGCTGGGCTACCAGACCGCCATCCACGGACAGAAAAGCTACAACGGCGTCGCCATCCTCTCGAAACTGCCGATCGAGGATATCAGGATGGGCCTGCCCGGCGACGACAGCGACGAACAGGCCCGCTATATCGAAGCCACCATCGGCGGCCTGCGCGTTGCATCGATCTATCTGCCCAATGGCAACCCGACCGATTCGGACAAGTTCCCCTATAAACTCGCCTGGATGGACCGGCTGATCGCCCATGTCCGCGATACGCTGCTGCCGGCAGAAATCTCCTTCGTGCTGGGTGGCGATTTCAATATCGTGCCCAGTGACGACGACGTCTACGACCCGGAAGGCTGGGCCGATGACGCACTGTGCCGGCCGGAATCACGGGCCCGGTTCCGCACCATCCTGAATCTGGGCGTGACCGAGGCCTGGCGCGCCCTGCACAAGGAGATCGGCGCCTACAGTTTCTGGGATTACCAGCGCGGCCGCTGGTCGCGGGACGAAGGCGTGCGGATAGACCATCACCTGCTGTCACCGCAGGCCGCAGACCGGC
>JAQCHR010000318.1 GCA_027619655.1 Pseudomonadota bacterium | reverse complement strand
ATTCGCGGACTTCCGGCCAGCCGGAAACTAGCTTTTCGAAGGCGACCAGGTCCGCTTCGGACTGGCGGGTCAGGCCGACCTGCGCGAAGACAATGACGCCAAAACCCAGCATTTCCGGATCCACATCCGCGTGATAGCCGTGGATATAGCCGGCTTCCTCCAGCGCACGGACCCGGCGAAGGCAGGGCGGCGCGGAAATCCCCGCGCGGCGCGCCAGCTCCACATTGGTCATGCGCCCGTTTTCCTGAAGATCGCGGAGGATTTGGCGATCGATACGGTCCAGCTTGACCTGACTCATGGCTGATCCTGACGCGGGGGCTGATGGTACACGAATGGGTAATAATATTACAAAAATGCGCCTGCCACGCAAGATACGCCATGCAGCCTGCTTGCCCGGATTCCGCCGGAACGGCATATTGGCGGCGAATAGCCGATGCGCTCCCTGAACCGCCCCGGAAAGGCGTGCCGTACCCGATGTCCGAGAAAACCGCCTGGGTCCTGACCGAAGGCATGGCCGGCATGGTCACACAGGCGGTCGGGCTCGCCGAAGCCGTCGGACTGCCCTTCACGGAAAAGACCGTCGCGCTGCAGGTCCCGTGGCGCTGGCTGCCGCCACGGTTCTGGCCGCCGGGTGTGCTGGGGATCGCGCGCGGGGACGACACGCTGTCGCCGCCCTGGCCGGACCTGGTCATTTCCTGCGGGCGGAAATCCATTGGCCCGGCGCGGGAAATCAAGCGGCGCAGCGGCGGAAGCAGTTTCATCGTCCATGTCCAGGACCCGCACGTGCCGCCGCAGGCGTTCGACGTGGTTGTCGTGGCGAGCCACGACCGGTTTTCAGGCCCCAATGTGATTGAAACGAAGGGCGCGCTGCACCGGGTCACGCCGGAACGGCTGCGCGATGCGGGCGCGGAATATGCTGCGGCGCTGGCCGGGTTGCCGCGCCCGTTCACAACCGTGCTGGTCGGCGGGCCAAACGCGGTTTACCGGTTGACGCCGCAGGTCATGCGCGATTTCGCGGAACGGCTGGCCGCGTTCGCGCGCGATACCGGCGGGACGCTGCTGGTGACGCCGTCGCGGCGGACGGGTGCGGTATACGAGGCCGTTTTGCGCAAGGCCCTGCAGGGCAGTGGTGCGGTCATCTGGGACGGGACCGGCGGCAATCCGTATTTCGGCTATCTGGCGCATGCCGACCAGATCGTCGCGACCTGCGATTCCGTCAGCATGGTGTCTGAGGCCTGCGCGACCGGAAAGCCGGTCTACGTCTACGACCTGCCCGGCGGCAGCGCGAAGTTCCGGCGCTTTCACGAAAAACTGCGCGATGACGGGATCACCCGGCCCTTCACGGGCGCGGTGATCGACTGGTCCTACGAGCCCTTCGACGAAACCGCCCGGGTCGGACAGGAAATCCGCTGCCGCATGACCCGTGCCGGGGCGGATCGCTGAACTGGCCCAGCGGCGTAAGGACGCGGAAGCGGGTTGGCAATTGCCAAGATTCCGCAAATTCCCTATACCTTCGGGGTGCTGGCATCGTGCCGGTTTCCTGAAAACGGCCCCGGAGTCGCGGTCGCAACTGGCGGTTTCATGGCGCTCAATATCGATACATTCAGCAATGTCTCCGGTGGGTTCAGCTTCTTTAAGGCGCTGGGCCATCCGCTGGCGGCGCCAAAATTCCGCGCCATGCTGGCCGCCCTCGCCAGCGCCGGGCCCGTTGCGATCTACGATCCGCTGGGCCATGCCGCCGCCTTTGCGTCCCTGCACGATGTCGACGCGCTGACCATCGCCGGCGTGTATGTGCAGGACGTGGCGGCGATCGGACAGCGCGTCATCGGCCATGCCGCCGCGCCGGTGACGCTGCTGCCGGACAGCGGCGCAACCAGCGTCCTGGTGCTGGCCTTCGATGCGGACCGGCTGATCGCGCATATCCGTCACCTGCTGCCAAGGGGCGCGCAGGTGGTCAGCCTGGATGCCGGCCGGCTTGATGACGATATGATCACCAGCGCGCGGCACTACCTGGACCCGATCAACTTCGCGACCAATTTCGCGTTTTTTCGCGACGGCGAAGGTCATCACACGCGGCTGGTGACGGCGAATTACTGGGGCGGTTACGGCGCGAAGGATACAAGGCTCTGGCTCTGCCTGCTGGATGACGGGGGCCGGACCCTGGCGGACTGGTGGCTGGAGGCGCCGGCGGCCAACGGGCTGATCACCATCGACAGCGCCGATATCCGCCAGCGGTTCACCCTCGGCGATTTCACAGGCCAGCTTTTCATCCATGTCGTCGGCGGCGCCGGGCATGATGTCGTCAAATATGCGCTCGACACCTATGGCGATGCGGATTCGGTGTTGTCCTGCACCCATGACGCCAACGCCTGGCCGTCGGATCTCTATGCCGGGCTGCCGGCGCCGGATGCGGGCGAGCAGGTAGTGCTTTGGATACAGAACAGCCATCCCTGCGCAATTCCGGCGGGCGCCGTCGGGCTGAACGTCATGGGCGGCGACCGGGTCGCCCGGCTGGACTGTGAAATTCCGGCGTTCGGCAGCTATGCGCTGGACGTCGCGTCCCTGCTGCCGGGACTGTCCTGGCCGGCGCAGATCGAAATCCAGGCGGGCAAGTATTTCGTGCGCCCCCGCTATGAAGTGGTCACGAAATCCGGTCGCCGCCGCATATCGCATCCCAATGTGGAACGCGTCGACCTGAAGCCCGACCCGCATATTGCGGACCTGGGCAACATGCTCGGCAAGGGATTCATCCTGCCCGCGCCGATCCTGCCGCAGGACCGGTTTTCTTCCTGTGTGCTGCCGACGCCGATGTCGACGGCGCAGGACAGTCTCCCCGTGGCGGCGATCGTGTACGATTCCGGCGGGCGGGAAATGGCGCGGCACGATTTCGGCAATCTGCCGCGCAGCCATGAATCGCTGTTTGAAATCGACTCCGCGCTGGCCGGGAATGGCGGGCTGCCCGGCGGTTACGGCCATGTCGAGCTGGTTTACGATTTCGCCCAGGGCGGCACGGCCGACGGTTGGTTGCACGGGTTGTTCCGCTATACGGATCGCGCATCGGGCCATGCGGCGGATACCAGTTTCGGCGCGCATATCTTCAATACGGTGCTGACCTATCGCAACGAACCGCAATCCTATGCCGGGCCGGCGCCGGGGCTCAGCACGCGGCTGTTCCTGCGCCTTGGGCCGGAACCGCTGGATACGATGTGCCACCTGGTCTATCCCGCATCGATGCCGTGGCATGGGCATTCGCAAACCGCGCTGATCCTGCATGACAGCAACGGCGCGCCGGTGGCGACGCATGATGTCGCCATCCCCTGCGGCGGATCGTTGCACTGGCGCTACACCGAAACCTTCACCGCGGCGGAGCGGAAATCCGCCGGCGACGGTGCCTATGTCCTTGTGCGCGACCAGACCTGCCGGTTGTTCGGCTATCACGGGCTGGTAAACGGCGCCGGCAGTTTCAGCCTCGACCACATGTTCGGATTTTGACTTCGTTGAAAATCTCCGCCAACCTCCAATATAACGAAAGCATAAACAATAAAATATGGCGGACAGGGGCCGAAGTTCTATGAAAACGGACTGGGACAGGCTGCGCATCTTTCACGATGTTGCAGAGGCTGGCAGCTTTACACATGCCGGGGCGACTCTGAATCTGAGCCAGTCTGCCGTCAGCCGGCAGATCAGTTCGCTTGAGGAAAGCCTGAACGTCACGCTGTTTCACCGCCACGCGCGCGGGCTGATGCTGACCGAGCAGGGCGAACTGCTGTATGCGACGGTCAAGAACGTGTTCAATGAACTCGCGCTCGTCGAAGCGGAGCTCAGTGAGACGCGCGACAGGCCCTCCGGTCCGCTGAAGGTGACGACGACCGTATCCTTCGGTTCGACCTGGCTGACACCCCGGATCAAGGAATTCATCGAGCTGTATCCCGAAATCGATTTCAGCCTGATCCTGACCGATACGGAACTCGACGTTTCCATGCGCAAGGCCGATATCGGCATCCGGCTGACCCCACCGCGCCAGTCCGACCTGATCCAGCGCCAGTTGCTGACGCTGACCATGCATATCTACGGGTCGGAGGAATACCTCGCGCTCCACGGAACCCCGAAGACGCCGGAAGACCTGAACGATCACCGGCTTATTGTCTATGGCGACGACCTGCCGCCGCCGACGCCGACCACCAACTGGCTGCTCGATCTTGGAACCATAGAAGGGGTTGTGCGGCGCCCCGCCCTGCGGGTCAATAATGTGTACGGCATCTACCGTGCGGTCCGCAGCGGGCTTGGCCTGGCGGGGTTGCCGGACTACATGATTCCCGAAGACGTCAATCTGGTAAAGGTCCTGCCGGATATCGATGGCCCGACCCTCCAGGCGTATTTTGTCTACCCGGAGGAGCTCCGCCACTCCAAGCGGATCGGCATCTTCCGCGACTTCCTTCTAAAGAAAGTAGAAGAATCAAAGAGATAACGGAAAATATAGAAATATTCTCAGGCATGCGCCGGGCGCATGGCAGAATTGCTTAAAAGCCTCTACCGGAACGCATCCCGAAACCATATCTCTTGTTTACTTCGTTGCTGCATCGCAGCAACACATGCTTCGACTTCCGGGCGCGAGTCCGGGATTAAGAGTTGCAAGACTCTTCGTCTTCCAGACGTGAAGCCTCCCTGTTCAAACTGCCGGTAGGACAATGTCCTACCGGCGTTTTTTTTGGCCAGTAGGCATGCCGAACCCGCTATCGCCGTTCAAGGGGCGGGCATCGCCGATGCCAATATTCCATAAGGCCCAGTAAATAATATACGAATTGCTCGGAGCATCAGAAAATTTCTGACAGTATAATCCGCTATGCAGCGTGCGCATGGCAGAATTGATGAAATGCCGTTACGAGTATCCACCGCCCTGTCGTATCTATCATGTACTTCGTTACTGCATCGCAGTAACAC
>JAQCHR010000317.1 GCA_027619655.1 Pseudomonadota bacterium | reverse complement strand
CAGCCTGAAGCCGAGCCATTCATTCAGCTTCGACGTGCTGATCCTTGTATCCCAGATGTCATAGATCGAAAATACGCTGTCCAGCAACCGGTCGAGGTTACGGCCGTTCAGCGCCGAAAGCGTCAGGATCGGGACGCCCCGCACCTGCGGCAGCGAGCGTTCCAGCCGGTCGCGCAGCTTCGCCAGCGCTTCCTCGCGGTCCTCGATCAGGTCCCATTTATTGGCGGCGATGATCAGGGCGCGGCCTTCGTCGATCGTGTTGCGCGCGATCGTCAGGTCCTGCTTTTCGAGCATATCGGTCGCGTCCAGCAGCAGAACGACGACCTGGGCGAAGCGGATCGACCGCTCCGTATCCGCGCGGGACAGGCGTTCGAGCTTTTCCGTGATTCGCGCCCGGCGGCGCAACCCCGCCGTATCCACGAGTTTCAGCGCGCGGCCCTTGTAATTCCAGTCGACGGTGATGGAATCGCGGGTGATACCCGCCTCCGGCCCGGTCAGCAGCCGGTCCTCGTTGATCAGCCGGTTGATAAGGGTCGACTTGCCGACATTCGGTCGCCCGACGATGGCGAGCTGCAGGGCCTGTTCATAGGGCTTATCCGCGCCGCTTTCCGCGCCCTCGATATGTTGCACCAGCGCGGCAAAGAGATCCGCCATTCCCTCGCCATGTTCGGCTGACAGGGGAATTGGTTCGCCGATGCCCAGCGAAAACGCGTCATACAACCCCTCTTCGCCAAGCCGCCCCTCGCATTTATTGGCAATGAGCAGAACCGGCGTGTCGCCGCGCCGCAGCCAGGCCGCGAAATGGGCATCCATCGGCGTGACGCCTGCCCGGGAATCGATCAGCAGCAGCGCCAGGTCGGCATCCGCGACCGCCCGGTCCGTCTGGCGGCGCATCCGCGCTTCCAGGCTGTCGTCGAACGCCTCCTCGAGCCCCGCGGTATCGATGACATTGAATTTCAGATCGGCCAGTTGCGCGCTGCCCTCGCGCCGGTCCCGGGTCACCCCCGGCGTATCATCGACCAGCGCCAGGCGCTTGCCCACCAGACGGTTGAACAACGTGGACTTACCGACATTGGGCCGGCCGACGATCGCAACTGTAAATGTCATTCGCTTATATGCCGCCCGTTACCGCATGGCGACAAGTTGGCCATCCTCGGTCAAAAAATACAATGTCCCGCCGGCCACCACCGGTGGCAGGAAAACGGGGCCGGGAAGGCCCAGCCGCCCCAGGACCTTTCCTGTATATGGGGAGACCGACCACGCCTCGCCATGGCTTCCGGAAAGTATCAGGCGGTCGCCGGCCAGGACGGGGCCGGACCATTTGATCGGATCGTCCCTGTTGTCGCTTTCTTCGAATTGCGGCAGGTTCCGGACCCAGCGAATCCGGCCGCCGCGCTGCGTCAGGCAGACCAGCTGGTTGTCATTGGTGAGGACATAAACGAACTGGCCGGCAACCCAGGGCATACTGACGCCGCCGATGCTCTGTTCCCAGGCGCGCGTTCCCGACCGGATATCGATGGAAACCATGCGGCCGGAATGGCTTACGGCAAAGACCAGCCCCGCATCGATTACCGGGAGGCCGCGGATATCGGCAAGGGTGGATATCGCGTCGAGCCGCCGCGATGACGACAGGTTGTCGGACCACAGGGGCCGGCCGTTTTCCTCCTTGAGGGCGAAAATCTCACCCGAGGAATAGGGAACGATAACCGCGCCGTCGCCGACGGCGGGACTTGCGCCGCCCAGCAGGCCGGCCACTTCGGCGAAACCGGAATGGGTCCAGTTCCGTTCTCCCGTATCGCCATTCAGCGCAAAGAGCTGGTTATCGATGGTAATGACGAAAACCCGGTTGTTGCTCACCGTCGGCGCCGCGCGCATCGGCCCCGACAGCCGGGTACGCCATATTTCCTTGCCCGTGGCCGCATCCAGCGAAACGACATCGGCAAAACCGGTGGCAATGAACAGCCGCCCGTTGTCATAGGCGAGACCGCCGCCAAAGGCCTCGTCGTCATCGTCCGGTACCTTCAGGTCCTGCTGCCAGAGGATGTCGCCATTCGCCGCGTTCAGCGCGGTAATCTGCGATTCCACATCCATGGTGAAGACCTTGCCATCGACCACGATGGGCGTTGCGAGCAGCCGCATCGTCGATCCGGAACCTTCGCCGATATCGGTGCGCCAAACCTGCGCGATCGACACGGCGATGGCCGCGTGATGCACCGCATGGTTCGCGTTGCCGCCGGACATCGGCCAGGATGCCGTTTCGACCGGGCGCGGCAACCGGACCTGCAGGTCGGCGATGCGCTGGTCCGGCTCAAGTTCGCGATCGAGGCTGAGTACCGAAATGCGTTCCCCCGGAATGCGCGTTTCCTCCGACTCGAACAGCCCGCAGCCGGCTGTCGCAAGGACAACCAGAATGGCCAGGGCATGCCGTATAATCGGTACGTTCATGGCTGCCGGCTTACGGCGCCAGCGTGCGCAGCAGTTCGGCCGCCCGCGACCGCGCGCCGGACGGCGCCGTGGCATCGTCCGCAACGGCCTGAAAATGGCTCCGGGCGGCATCCTTGTTACCCTGCCGCAGCGCAAGAATACCCAGATATTCATTCGCGGTATGCCGCCATGCTCCCGAGGCCGCCAGCGGCTGCAACCGGGCGGACAGCGCCACCGGATCACCGGCATCCGCCTGCGACAGGACCGACAGCAGCGTTGCGAGATCGCGGTAAAGCGGCTCGACCGAACTGTCCGCGGCAATCGCGTCATAGATATCGACCGCCGCCGCAACGGAGCCTGCCTCCCGGCGCAGCGACGCTTCCCGGAAAAGGGCAAGTACCGCGTAGCCGGTATCGGTTTCCGACGCCAGCTGGCTCATTGCGCCGGCGGCCTGTTCCAGATTGCCCGAATCCGCCTGGGTCAACGCCGCCACGAACTGTTCGCTCAGGCCAAGCTGCCGGTCTTCGGTATAGGCCTTCCAGCCGACATTCCCCGCCGCCCCCGCGATGACCAGCACGATGACGGCGACGATGTAGCGACCGTAGCGATCCCAAAGCTTTTTGTAATTTTCCTGCTTGAGATCTTCGTCGACCTCTTCGAAGATATCCGCCACGGGCGTCTCCTGCCATCCTGAATGAAGTTGGGCAACATAGCTTTACCCGATACCCGAAGCAACGTCGCAAGCGGGTTTCCGTTGGTATTCGCATCCGCCGTCGAGGCCGGAAACGGGCAGGCTTGCAAGCCTGTCGCCAATACCGCTAAATTACACTTCGTATACTGGTGAAATTGACTGACGTGCTGGCAGGAGAGACGGTTGGCGAAAACCGGTTCGGGTGGGGAGACCGCCGCGGTGCAGTTGCGCGGCATGAAAATTCTTGTGCCGGTTGCCGCCATGGCGTTTCTGGTCGCGTCCTGCGGGGGAACGGAATCCGTATTCGCGCTGGGCGTCGGCCTGGCCAATTTCGTACATACCGACAAGCTTCCAACGGATTACGTTGCCGAATATGCCTCGGGCAAGGAGTGCAACCTTCTGAAATCAATCGAAGATGGCGGGCCAATGTGCCGGGATTCCTTTGAACGGAATATCATCGAAAGGCCGATCTACTGCTACCGCACGATCGGACAGCCGACCTGTTACGCGACCCCCGACCCCTATGGGACCGGGGCGCAGCAAATCCAGTAAAGGAAACATTGCGATACGGAATATTCCAGGGACAAAATTATGGCGTTGCAAATGATCCAGGCCCGTTGACAGAAAGGCGAACCTCCGATGGCGACACTGTTGGATCTCTCTATAGGGCAGAACCGGAAATCTGGCAGAAACCGTACATTCTTCAACCGACAGGAACTCCGGCAACTGCTCGAAGTATACAGCCGCCGCGTCGCCACCGGCGAATGGCGCGATTACGCGATCGACGACCAGGGAAATACGGCTGTCTTTTCGGTATTCCGCCACAGCTACGATGCGCCCCTGTTTTCCGTGGCGAAATCCAGCAGCGGCAAGGATTCCACTTTCACCGTCTTTCACGGCAAACAGAAGCTCAAACAGCATCAGTCCCTGGATAAGGTGCTGAAAGTATTCGATAGCCCGCTTCGCCTGATTGCAACACGTTGACACGCTTTCGCGCCAAAACGGAAATTATCGCGTAGCGTGTGCAGTCGTCGCCCGCCGGGTTTCCGGTGCGCCGGCACATCCCTGTCCCGTTATTCACGCCGCCGCGGCATTGATTTCTGGCGGCCTGGCAAAACAGGCGCTATAAGGACTGTATCAATCAACGATGCAATCCCAGCATTTTCGCCGGGGCTCGTACGGGCGCGTTCCCGAGACCGCCCTGCCTGCAGTTCCGGACTTGTATTGGCGATGGCATGACGAAAATGACGAATCGCGACTCAATTGTCATTTTGTCTTGAGAGCGCTGCCTACAACTAATATAGTGTATGCAGTACCTCTGTTACACAATATGTGTGCCGATGAATACGGCATCCCCTGGCAGAGCAATTTTGGCAACGTCTTGTGGGGTCACCATGGAATGGACTGCGGAAAGAGTTGAATTACTGAAGGAATTGTGGGGCGAAGGGCTGTCTGCGCGGCAGATCGCGGAGTCCCTCGGGCAGATCACCCGGAACGCTGTCATCGGCAAGGCCCACAGACTGGGGCTGTCGACGCGTACGGTTCCCTCGAAGCCGATTATCGGCACGTTAAATCCGGTGACGGACCGGGTTTGCCAATGGCCAATAGGCGACCCGGGCGCTTCGGATTTCCATTTTTGCGGGAAGCAGTCCAGCGTCAACCGGCCCTATTGCGAGGATCACTGCATGCAGGCCTACCGGCAGACAAGCGACAGCAACGTCAAGGCCGTGGCCGGCGCGAAGCGGTAGCCGCCTGTTATTCTGAAATAACGCAGGATGTGCTGAGAGAGTAATCACCTGACAGTTTACGGCACGCCGGGCCTTATTGCGATGAGGTCTGGTGTG
>JAQCHR010000316.1 GCA_027619655.1 Pseudomonadota bacterium | reverse complement strand
CGCTGCCATGGCTACCCCGGCGAACAGCCAGACGAACCCGCCGGTCGCCCCCTTCACCCAGGCGACCAGTTCGATGGACACCGGCGCCGCGACAAACGCCAGGACGAATTTGATCCCGAAGGCGAGCCCGTGCTGTTTTGCCGGCGTGTAATGCGCCAGCATCATGTTCTCGGCTGGCAGCGCCGCGACATTCACCATGACCGCGAGCGCGGCAAACCCGACGATCCCGAATCCGGCGCTCGCTGCGAGACCGGACATCACGAGTATCTGCAGAAACCAGCAGGAAACATAGACGAGTTTCAGCGGAAACCTATCCGCCAGAATCCCGCCAACGATCTGCATGATTCCGCCGAGAATGAAGACGAAGGCGAATACGGCGCCGACCCCCATGGCGCCGTTGCCCAGCACCCCGGAAAGTTGCTCGGTAAAGAGTTTCGGCAACGCCGTCTGCATGACGTGATAGATCACGCCGCCGATGAACATCGAAATCAGCAGCAGCAGGAAGACGCGGATCAACTCGCCCCGGCTGGAATTATGGCTCTTTTTCACCGCTGTGCCGGTATCCGTTATCCGGTGCCGCATCAGGAACCAGAGCATGACCATTCCCGTCAGCACGCTCACGATACCTGGCAGGATGAACGTCGCGCGCCACCCGGACAGGTCGATCAGCGCCCCTGCCACAAGCCCCGCGCCGGCGGTTCCGAAGCTGCCGAAGATGCCGTTGACCGCGAGGGTCTTGCCCACTTTCCCCGGTCCGGCGCCCCGGATCATCCAGGGAATGCCTACGGGATGATAGATCGAGGCGAATAATCCCAGCCCCGCCAGGGTCACGGTGATGAAAACGGGCCCATCCGCAATACCGGTCAGGATGGAACAGGCGCCGAGGCCCAGGAAATACACGGCCATCATCGCCGGTGCGCTCCACCTGTCGCCCAGCCGGCCCGCCGGAATGGCGCCCAGCCCCAGCATCAATGCGCCAAGGGTCCAAAGGCGCAGCAACTCTTCATAGGGCATCTGCCACAGGGATTCATCGGCCATCGTCACGACCGCAATCGCAAAGAACGCCATGAACATGTGGACGTAGAAATGGCCGATGCTGGAAAAAAGGAACGACAGGCGTGCCGACGTCATTGATGTGTTTCCTCAGTGTGGCGACACCATGCCAGCGTCCGCCCCTGCATAATAGTGCCAATTTCGGGCGTCACACCGGTGCCATTGACCCGAAAGGCACCAGTTGGCTCATCCGCTATGCCGCCCGTAGATCACCCAATAGACCAGGGCGACAAACCCGCCCCCGCCGACGATATTGCCCAGCGTGACGGGAACAAGGTTTCCGGCAAGCCCGGCCAGGGTAACGCCTTCGGCGCCATGCATCATGGCGACCGGAATGAAATACATGTTTGCGATACTGTGTTCGAAGCCCAGCGCAACAAAGGCCGCGATGAGGAACACGATGACGATTGCCTTGCCGGAAACGGAATGCGCCGCCATCGACAGCCAGACGGCAAGGCAGACCAGCGCGTTGCACAGAACACCCCGGAAGAAAGCCTCCGCAAACGGCAGCGCCACCTTGCCGGCGGCGATTTTTGCGGCGGTTTCGCCCACGGCGCCGATGAAGTTCGCGAGATACACAATGGTCCAGTTCCGCAGCAGCCGAGACAGCGACACCCTGCCGTCCGCCCAGGCCATGACAATCAGGTTATTGCCGGTGAACAATTCCGCCCCCGCGATGACGACCAGAATGAGGCCAAGCGAAAACGCCGCGCCCCCCAGCAGGCGGGCCGGCCCGAACCCGAGCATGTTTCCCGTCATGGTCACGGTGAACCACATCGCCCCAAAGGCGATGAACGCGCCGGCCAACAGCCCCAGCATAAAGAGTTTTCCGACGGGCAATGCCGCCTTGGCGACGCCTGCCGCTTCAATGCGCTCTGCAATTTTCGCTGGCGTATAGGCATCCAGCAGTCCGTATTGCGGCGTGTCCTTGTCAGTCATGACCCCGCTTCCCGCGTTTCTGTCTCGATCCATTCCAAGAATGCCGGGTTTCCGGAATGGATCGGCAGCGCCACGATGCACGGGCAGTCGTAACTGTGCATTGCGGTTACTTTCGCGATCAGCGGGTCGAGCAGTTCCGAGCGCGTTTTGACGATCAGCACGGTTTCCGTATCCTCATGCAATTGACCTTCCCAGCGGTATACGGACGTCACTTTTTCATGCACGTTGGCGCAGGCTGCAAACCGCGATTCCACAAGCGCGCGTCCGATCTTCAGCGCCTCATCCTTGTCGCTGGCCGTAACATAAACGAAAAAAGCGGACATTTTCCCCTACCCGAATATCGCCACGTTGGCCTTTGGCGCCAACCTGCCGTAGGATAGCATACGCCTCCCGTATTATAGTGGCGTTGCTGAATTCGACCCGGAACGAACCCATGGCCAGAAAATCGAACTCCATCAGGCTTTCAACGGCCGAACAGCAGGACGAGATCGACCGAAAGCCGACGGCGGCGCAACGCGCCTGGCTACGCTGCGGCCTCGACCAGGCCGGCGGCAAGCTGCCGCTGTTTGACGCAGACGGCCAGAGGATCAAGGAACGCACGATCCGCAGCTGTATTGAACAGGGCTGGGCTGTACCCTGGTTCAACAACCCGATCAAACCCGACTGGCTCGTCTGCAAACTGACCGAGCCCGGACGCGGCGTCGTCAGCTGACCGGCAAGCCCCATGGCTGACCCCCTTGATCTGTTGCTCGTCAACCCGGGTGGGCGCGAGAAGGTGTACCAGCAGCTCGGCGGCGACCTGACAGCAATCGAGCCGCCGCTCTGGTGCCGGCTGATTGCAGGCTATGCCCTTGACCGCGGTCATTCGGTGGAAATCATCGATTCCGAAGCCCTGGGTCTCGGCGTCGATGCCCTGGCGGCAGAAGTCGCTGCCCGTGCCCCGCGCCTGGTCGGCATGGTCGTCTTCGGACACCAGCCGTCGGCATCGACCCAGCAGATGGCGTCCGCCGGCGAAGCCTGCACGGCGATCAAGGCCGCGGCGCCCGACCAGCCGATCATCATAGTCGGCGGTCATGTTTCGGCGTTGCCGGAACGCACCCTGGCGGAAGAAGCCGTCGATTACGCCTGCAATGGCGAAGGGCCGGCTACGGTCCATCAACTGCTGGAAGCGCTGGGGCGCGGCGATGCAGACCTGGCCACCGTCGCGGGACTTGTCTGGCGCGACAGTGAAGGCATCCGCAACAATCCGGCGGCGCCGCTGATCACCGATATGGATGGCGACCTGCATGGCAATGCCTGGCACCTGCTGCCCATGCCGCAATACCGGGCAAATAACTGGCAGTGTTTCGGCGATCTTGGCGCGCGCCAGCCCTATGCATCGATCTATACCTCGCTCGGTTGCCCGTTCCGCTGCAGCTTCTGCTGCATCAACGCGCCGTTCGGCACCAACCGTTACCGCATGCGGAGCCCGGCCGCGGTCGTCGCCGAAATTGACATGCTGTATCGCGAGCATGGCGTGAAGACTTTCAAGATCATCGATGAAATGTTTGTCCTGGACGACCGGCATGTCACCGAAATCTGCAACGGCCTGGCGGCGAAGCCTTACGCGCCGGAACTCAACATCTGGGCCTATGCCCGGATCGATACGGTCCGGCCCGAGCGGCTGGACCTGCTGCGCCGCGCCGGCATGCGCTGGCTCGCGCTGGGCATTGAATCGGGCAGCGCACATGTACGCGACGGCGCGGAAAAGTCCTTCGGACAGGACGATATCCGCGAAATCGTCCGGCTGATCCAGGGCGCCGGAATCAGCGTCATCGGCAATTATATTTTCGGCCTGCCTGACGACAATCTGGAAACGATGCGTGAAACGCTCGACCTGGCGAAGGAACTCAACTGCGAATTTGCCAATTTCTATTCCGCCATGGCCTATCCCGGATCACCGCTTTATGCGATGGCCGTCGCAAATGGCTGGGACCTGCCGGAATCCTGGAGCGGCTATTCGCAACACAGTTTCGACTGCCGCCCCCTGCCCACGGACAAGATATCCGCCGCGGAGGTCCTGCGCTTTCGCGACGACGCCTTTCATGAATATTTTGCCGCCAAACGCTATCTCGACATGGCCACGCAGAAATTCGGCACCGAAACCCGCCGGCATATCGAGGAAATGTCGCAGGCGCGCCTCAAGCGGGCGCTGCTCGGCGACGCGAAGACCACGCCATGAAGACCAGGGCGAAGACACTGGTCTTCGATCTCGACGGCACCCTGGTACACAGCGCGCCGGATCTGCATGCCGCGCTGAACCTTACGCTGGCCGATGCGGGCCGACCGGCGGTAACGCTCGACCAGGTGACCCGGATGATCGGCGACGGCGTCGCCATGCTGGTTTCGCGCGGTTTCGAGGCCAGCGGCGGCCCTTCCCCCGATCCCGACGGCGCGCTGGATTGGTTTAGTACCTATTACGGTCGCGACGCATCGACGCTGACAACGCTCTACCCCGGGGTACGCGAAACACTGGACAGGTTACGCGATTCCGGTCACCGCATGGCGGTCTGTACCAACAAGCCCGCGAAACCCGCCATGGCCGTTCTCGAGGCCTTCGGGCTGACGGAATATTTCGCGGCAGTCGCAGGCGGCGACACCTTCCCTGTGCGGAAACCCAGTCCCGGGCATCTGCTCGGCACGCTCGCGATGATGCAGTCCGATCCCGAACACGCGGTCATGGTCGGCGACAGCCCGAGCGACGTTCAGGTCGCCTTGAATGCCGCTGTGCCGGTAATTGCCGTCGCCTACGGCTACCGTCGCATTCCGGCCGAAGACATGGGCGCCGATATCCTGATCGACACGTTCGACCAGATCCCGGATGCGCTGCTGAAGCTCGGTCTCCACTGAATTCCATAGGGTTGCTTGACACCCGAACAACCGGGCCGTAAATCTGCCTCCCATAACGGGATGGGCGCGTAGCTCAGCGGGAGAGCACTGCCTTCACACGGC
>JAQCHR010000315.1 GCA_027619655.1 Pseudomonadota bacterium | reverse complement strand
CCCCCCCAGCCGATATCGCGGCGGCAGAACCCGCCGGGCCAGTCGATCCGGTCGATTGCGGCATAGGCTTTCGCCTGCGCCGCGCTGACCGTGGGTCCGATCCCCGTGACATTCAGCACGCGGCCGCCATTGGCCAGCAACCGCGCCGCATCGTCCCGCGCGGTGCCCGCATGAAAGACGACGAGGTCCCTGTCGCCCAGCCCGTCCACGCCTTTGATCTCGTCGCCTTTGGCATAATCGCCCGGATAACCGTTGGCGGCCATGACGACGGACAGCGCCGAACCCGGCCGCCAGCGCAGGGCGAAGCTGTTCAGCACGCCGTCACAGGCCGCAATCATGGCGGTCAGGATATCCGACATCAGCAGGGCCATCAGCACCTGGCATTCCGGATCGCCGAAGCGGACATTGTATTCGATCAGCTGCGGGCGGTCGTTTTCGATCATCAGCCCGGCATAGAGGATTCCCTTGAAGGGGCGGCCGTCGGCCTTCATACCCGCGACCGTCGGGTGGATGATTGTGTCCATGACGATTTCCGCGAGCGCATCGCTCATCACCGGCGCCGGGGCATAGGCCCCCATGCCGCCGGTGTTTGGTCCCTGGTCGCCGTCGAAAACCGCCTTGTGGTCCTGGGCGGAAATCAGCGGCAGGGCGTGTTCCCCATCGCAGAGCGCGAAGAAGCTTGCTTCCTCGCCGCGCAGGAAGGCCTCGACGACAACTTCCGCACCGGCGCTGCCGAAGCGGCTGTCGACCATGGCGTCGTCGATGGCGGCAATCGCCTGCTCGACCGTTTCGGCAACAGTGACGCCCTTGCCGGCGGCGAGCCCGTCCGCCTTGATGACGATGGGCGCGCCCTGCTGCCGGACATAGGCGCGGGCGGCCTCGGCATCGGTAAAGCGGCCATAGGCGGCGGTCGGGATATCGTATCTGGCGCAGAAATCCTTGGTGAATCCCTTGGACCCTTCAAGGGCCGCTGCGGCAGCGCTGGGTCCGAAGGCCTTGACGCCGATGGCCTCCAGCCGATCGACAAGGCCCAGGACCAGCGGCCCTTCCGGCCCGACGACGACGAATTCGACGGCGTTTTCCTGTACGAAGGCGATCAGCGCATCCAGGTCGTCGGCGGCAATCGGCACGCATTCGGCTTCCTGCGCGATGCCGGCATTGCCCGGCGCGCAATACAGCTTGCTGCACAGGGGCGAGGCCGCGATGGCCCAGCACAGGCTGTGTTCGCGTCCACCGGAACCGACCACCAGAACTTTCATACTCTCCCTCCACGCGATGACATATCGATGTATACTCAAGATATCCAACATATCACGCTGCCCCATGAATGCCTGAAATTTCCGCCGAAACCGCGCCCAATCTGCCCGAATACTCCGTCTCGGAACTGTCGAACGCGCTCAAGCGGACGGTTGAGGACGCCTATTCCTATGTCCGGGTGCGGGGGGAGGTTTCGGGCTTCAAACGCGCGGCGTCCGGGCACCTTTACCTGGCGCTGAAGGATGAGGATGCGGTGCTGGACGGCGTGTGCTGGCGGGGTGTTGCGGGGCGCCTGGCGATCCAGCCCGAAGACGGTATGGAAGTTATCGCGACGGGGAAACTGACGACCTATCCCGGCCGTTCGAAATACCAGATCGTGATCGAATCGATGGAGCTGGCGGGCGAGGGCGCGCTGCTCAAGATGCTGGAGGACCGGCGCCGCAAACTCGCCGCCGAGGGCCTGTTCGACGAGGCGCGCAAGAAGCCAATTCCCTATCTGCCGGCGGTGATCGGCGTCGTGACCTCGCCGACCGGGGCGGTGATTCGCGATATCCTGCACCGGCTGGCCGACCGGTTCCCCCGTCATGTCCTGCTGGCGCCCGTGCTGGTGCAGGGAAATACGGCCGCGGCGCAGGTCGTGGCCGCCATCGAGGGGTTCAACCGGCTGGCGGCGGGCGGCGATATCCCCCGGCCCGATGTGCTGATTGTCGCCCGGGGCGGCGGCAGCCTTGAGGATCTCTGGGCGTTCAACGAGGAAATCGTCGTTCGCGCCGTCGCCGCGTCCGACATTCCGGTGATTTCGGCGGTCGGTCATGAAACCGATACGACGCTGATCGATTTCGCATCGGACCGTCGCGCGCCGACGCCGACGGCGGCCGCCGAAATGGCGGTGCCGGTGCGGGCGGAACTGTTGCAGAATGTGATGGATGTGGCGCGGCGGATGGTCGGCGGCATGACGCGGCTGATCGACCAGCGCCGGATGCAGATCGACGGACTGGCGCGTGGCCTGCCGGATGTCAGCGGGCTGCTTGGCGTGCAGATGCAGCGGCTGGACGTGGCGGCGGAACGCTTTGCCAATGCGGGTGGCCGGCTGGTTTCGCAGCGGCAGCAGGATGTGGCGTTGCTCGCGGCGCGGCTGAAGAGCCCCGACCAGGTAATCAGTGCCGCGGCAGGCCGGGTGGATAGTGAAGCGCGGGCCATGCAGGCAGCGGTCGCCCGGCTGTTGGGCCGCCAGGAAGACCGCTTCGCCGGGGTCGCCGGGCGGTTGTCTGTCGCGCCGGTCAACCGCGCAATGCGTGACGGCCGGGAGACCCTTGATGACCTGTCCCAGCGGCTGGCGCAGGGTATGCGCCGCCCGCTAGACGATGCGGCGGGCCGGTTGAAGCAGTTGGGCGGGCTGCTGGAAAGCTACTCCTTCGAGCGCGTGCTGGAGCGCGGCTTCGTTGTCGTCCGCGATGAAAACGGCGATCCGGTCACCTCCGCGAAAAAGACGAAGACAGGGGATGCTATTGCCCTGCAATTCGCGGATGGCGAGGCCAACGCCGTTATTGCCGGTTCGGGTAGCAAGCCCCGACCGAAGGCAAAACCGGAGCCGGTAATTCACCAGCAGGGCAAGCTGCTTTGAAACTGTTTGTCTTTCTGGCGCTGATGCTGATCGCGCCCATCGCCAATGCCCCGGAACTGCAGGGACAGATGACGCAGGGCGGCCTTATTCGCGGCAGGACCGAACCGCAGGCGTTAGTAATGCTGGACGGCCGCAACCTGCGGGTTTCGCCCAGCGGTGATTTCATTTTCGGGTTCAACCGGGATGCGCCGCCGCAGGCGACCCTGACAGTCCGGCTGCCGGACGGGACGGTGGCAGAGAAAACCCTGGACCTGGCACCGCGGGAATACGCGATCCAGCGGATCGACGGGCTGCCGTCGAAGATGGTGACGCCGCCGCCGGACGTCATGGCGCGGATCAGGGCGGAGAATGCGCAGATTGCGGCGGTGCGCGAACGCGACCTCGATGCCGCGCTGTTCCTTGGCGACTGGATCCGGCCGGCGGACGGCCCGGTGACCGGGGTCTATGGCAGCCAGCGAATCCTGAACGGCGAGGCGCGCCAGCCGCATTACGGCATCGACTATGCGGGCCCTGTCGGCACGCCCGTTGTCGCGCCGGCGCCGGGTGTTGTCGTGCTGGCCGAGGCGGATTTGTACTATACGGGCGGTACGCTGATCCTCGACCATGGCCATGGCTTGACCTCGGCCTTCCTGCATATGAGCAAGGTCGAAGCGAAACTCGGCGAAACCGTGGCGCGCGGCCAGCGCATTGGCGCCATCGGGGCGACGGGCCGTGCCACCGGGCCGCATCTGGACTGGCGGATCAACTGGTTTGACAGGCGGATCGACCCCGCCCTGTTGCTGGCGCCAGCGCCCGTGAACTAGGCGTTGATGGCGCGCCGGAGCAGCGCGTCGATTTCTGCCTGGTTGCGCCATTCCAGGGTGACGCCGACCATATCGATCATGGCCCGAGATTCCGCGGTCAGGCGCGCATAATCCTTGGCGGTGGTCACCGGAACAGCCCCTGCGGCATTGGCGGTTTCGGCGATCAGCATTATTTCCTCCACCGTGTAATCGTGATGGTCGGTGAAGCTGTACCGCTCTATCAGGGTGCAGCCGAGCTCCTCCAGCGTGGCAAAGAATTTTTCGGGCCGGCCGATGCCGGCAAAGGCCACGACCTTCCGGCCCGCCAGCCGCTGCGCAGAGGGCAGCACGGCCAGCCGGGCCTGCAGGACCGGGAGGTTGGTGCCGCCCAGCCGTGCCGCGACGTCCTGCGTGTCCGGCGTCATGACGATGGCGGCGTCGGCGCGAGCCAGGCCCTCGGCCACGGGTTCCCGCAGGGGGCCGGCTGGTATCACGCGGCCATTGCCGAACCCGTAACCGCCGTCGATGACCAGCAGGCTGAGCGTCTTGGCGAGCGCATTGTTCTGAAAACCGTCATCCATAACGATGATGTCGGCGCCGGCAGCGATGGCGGCTTTCGCACCGTCAACGCGGTTACGCGCGATCCAGCACGGGGCAATTTCCGCCAGCAGCAAGGGTTCGTCGCCGACATCCCTTGCCGTGTGTTGTTTCGGATCGACGCGGACCGGACCCTTGAGCCGGCCGCCATAGCCGCGGCTGAGGAAATGGATATTGCGGCTCTGTTCGAGCAGCAGCAGTCCCAGGCCCAGGGCGACGGGCGTCTTGCCGGCGCCGCCGGCGACCAGGTTGCCGACACAGATAACGGGCACCGGCGCCCGCCAGGGCGATGATACCTGCCGGCGAAACCGTGCGATGGCAGCGACAGCACAGCCGAGCGGCGCCAGCAACAGCCCGGCTCCGCCCGACTGCTTCCAGAATTCAGGGGCGTGCATCCGGTTCCTCGGCGGGCAGCGAGTCGATATAGGGCAGGAGAAATTCCATCACGCGATCGACAACCTCGACATTGGCCATCGCCACATCCGCGGCTGCCCGGGCGACGGTGTCGCGCCGCCGGGGATCTTCCAGCAGCGCCTTGACCGCAGCCGCCAGCGATGCCGCGTCCGTGACGACCTGCGCGGCATCGGCCTCGGCAAGCTGCTGCGCGACCGTCGTGAAATTCGCCATGTCCGGACCGTGCAGCACGGCGCAGTCCAGTTGTGCCGCTTCCAGCGGGTTATGCCCGCCATGCGAATCCATCGTGCCACCGATGAAGGCGATATCCG
>JAQCHR010000314.1 GCA_027619655.1 Pseudomonadota bacterium | reverse complement strand
AGATCATGGTTGGTTGGAATCACCGTTGGCGATCCAACAACCATGTGAATCTGGTCTATCTTATTGAAAATATAGCACATTCACAGATTTGAATGGAACCTGATCGGGTTCCATTCAAATCTGATGTGCTATAGGGGCCGGGATTGATCGGTTTCGGGCGAACCGGCAGGGCTAACCCGTGACGCTGACGTCCACGCTCATGTCCTTGAACGCGTCGGCGGGGCCGATGAAGCTGCCGGATACCGGGATGGTCTGGCGGATGTCGCGGGCGACCGCGACAGGGATCAGGTTCAGTCCGCCGACGCTGCGGTTGGTCGGGTCGAAGGTGATCCAGCCGGCGCCCGGGATGTATACTTCCGCCCAGGCATGGGTCGACCCGGCGCCGGTCGAGCCGGTGAGGTTCTGTTCGGGATTGTGCAGATAGCCGGAAACGATCCGCGCGCCGAAGCCGAGACTGCGCACCGCCTCGACGAACAGCACCGCGAAGTCACGGCAGGAGCCCAGGCCGCGCCGCAATGTCTCGACCGGCGACTGGGTGCCCTCGTCCTCCCGGATCTCATAGGCCACCGATTGCGATACGCCGGCGCTCAGATCCTTGAGCAGCGACAGGGTGTCGGTCGGGTTGCCGCGCACGAAACCCTGCGCCCAGGCCTGCAGCCGCCTGTCCGGATCCGGGTATTGCCCGAGCGACAGGGCGCCGAGGTCGGTCCATTCGTCGTCGGCGTAGCGGAAGGGAAAGTTGATGGCGCTGGCGGCAATGTCGAATACCGGCCAGGCGTCGATGGCGACCTGGAGTTCGGTGTGGCTGACAATCGGCAGCGTATCGGCCTTGCCCTGGAAATTCGCCGTGGCGACGGCGTTGCCGGAAACGTCATAGGCCCAGCTGATCGTGGCCGCCGGCGTAATCGTGATATCGTTCGAGATCAGCCGCAGGTCGCGGCTTTCACGCGGGCGCAGCATCAGCCGGTGCGGCGCCAGGCCGACCGCCTGCCGGTATCTGTAGGTGGTCGTGTGATGAATGCTGAGCGCGTACAACGGTTGCTCCGTAAGACCGCCAGAAAGGGCTGGATAGATTGGAGTTGTAGGCCGTATTTCCCCACGCGGCACGCCGTTTCGTGAAGCGTCGGTCAAACCCGCCCATTACCGGCGGGTCGGGGCCGGGTCGGCTCGCCGTTTCGCCACGCATTCGAGTTCTTGCATCGCGCACATACGCGCTCGCCTGACCACGCGCTTGAAAACATTGCGCGGCATCGCAGGCAATTGCGATCCTTGGCGGTATCTGCGGACGCCGGACTGATGGCCGGTATTCCGACAGGGGCAATGGGCATGATGGCTCCTTCTCGCATTTGGGTTCCTGGGAAGCCGGCTGCTACCGCAAGACACATTTATCCCTCTTTTTCTGATAGGGGCGGTCGCATTCCCAGTCATTGCCGGAATGGTCCAGATGCGCGTTTTCGGGCACGTCCACGACAGCACAGGCATTGCCGGCGGGCTGGAATCCCCGATCGCATTGCCATCCCGGTCCGAAGGAGGACACGACGAAGAATCCGTTCGCCGGCACCGTGACGGCCGCACAGGCATCGCCGGCTGCCCGGTAGCCGCGTTCGCAGTCCCATCCGGTCCCGGTGGTATAATTCGCCAGATATCCGTTCGCCGGCACCTTGATGGCGATGCAACCCTTGTCGACCTCCCGGTAACCCCGGTTGCATTCCCATTTGTCGCCAAAAGAACTCAAAAACGCGTTCGGCGGAATGGTGACGGCGACACAGCGCTTGTCGACCTCCTCATATCCCCGGCCGCATTCCCAGCCGCGACCATAGGATGACCCGCTCGCGTAGGCATTGGCGGGTACCCTGATGGCGATGCAGGTGCCGTCGGCCTCCTGGAAACCGCGGTTGCATTCCCATCCGCCGCCATAGGTTCGCGCCGTGGCATTCTTGGGGACCGGGTGGTTCGCGGCGTTGACGTTGCTTTCACTGAAGGTCATCGCAAGCAGCGCGGTCAAAAACAGGCAGCAGAAGAAAAGGACGCGTGCATGCATGAAATTATTCATGGGATAGTTTCGCCACATGAATGCGGAGCCGTTCGCCGCCGTTGGGCATCATTTGCTGTCTCCTGACTCTTGAAACATGGTTTACAATCACTGCCTTTGAAATCCGCGTGCTCCATGAATCCGCCGCTGGCAGGATACAGGCGCAGGACCTCTTCCGGCTTTCCGACATCTCTTAGCGTTTTTCGCCGGGCATGCGCGCCGGGGCGATTTCGCCGTCCGGATTCATGCCCTTCAGGTATTTGAACAGGTCGCTGCTCGTGGAAAGCACCAGGGTTGTATTGTCGGCGATGATGGATTTGTAGGCCTGCATGGTTCGGGTGAATTCATAGAAGGCCACCGCCGCCGGGCTTTCGTTATAGGCCGCGGCGTAGATTTCCGTGGCCTTCGCATCCGCGATTCCGCGGATTTCTTCGACCTGCCGGTAGGCTTCGGACTGGATCTTGTTCAGGTCCCGCACCCGGTTGCCGCGGATTCGGGCGGCCTCGCCATTGCCTTCGGACAGGAACCGTTCCGCGATCTGCCGCCGTTCGCTGATCATCCGGTCATAGATCTTCGGCCGGACGCTTTCATTGTAATTTATCCGCTTGAACCGGATGTCCAGCAGTTCGATCCCGAAGACCCGGACCTTCTCTGCCGCCGCCGTGAAGATTTCCTCTTCGACCAGCTTGCGGCCCTTCTGGATGGGCACCAGCGATCCCATGTTCTGCGCCTTTTCCGCGTCGGTCAGCAGGGCGTCGCGCAATGGCACACGATCCCGGGTCGTGCGGATGATCTCGATCAACTCATGTTTGGCGACGGCATTCCGGGTCTCGCTGCCCAGGATATCGTCCAGCCTGGATTGCGCGCTGCGCTCGTCGCGCAGGCGCAGGAAATACTGAAGGGGGTCGGTAATCCGCCAGCGGGCGAACAGATCGACCGAAATATACAGCTTGTCCTTGGTCGGCATGTCGGACGGGCTGCCGTCCCATTCGAGGACCCGTTTTTCGATTGGATTCACTTCCTGCACAAAGGGCATCTTCACTTTCAGCCCGGCAGTGGTGATCGGTTCGCCGACCGGCTTGCCGAACTGGGTAATGATGACCTGTTCGACCTCCCCGACTGTATAGACCGAACTCATTCCCACATACCCGACGATACCCAGAACCACGATGATCACGACCTGAAGGGCTTTATTCATGGCTTGTCTCCCTTCGGCGTATCAAGGTTCAACAGGGGCAGGATGCTGCGCGACTGTTCATCGACAATGACCTTGGAGCGAATGCCCGGCAGGACGCCTTCCAGTGTTTCGATATAGATTCGGCGGCGCGTGACCTCCGGCGCTTTCTGGTATTCGGCCAGCAACGCGCTGAAACGCGCCACGTCGCCTTCCGCCTCGTTCACCCGCTTTAGCCGGTAGCCGTCGGCCTCCCGGATCCGCTGATCCTTCTCACCCTCGGCCAGCGGAATTACCTTGTTGTAATCGCGCCGCGCCTCGTTGATCAGTTTTTCTTTTTCCTGCTGGGCCTGGTTGACCTCGTTGAAGGATTCCTGCACCGGTTCGGGCGGGTTGATGTTCTTCAACTGCACCTGGTCGATGCTGAGCCCCATTTCATATTTGGTGGACAGCGCCTGCATCTTTGTCAGCGCCTCGGATTCGATTTCCTGGCGGCCGATGGTAATGACCTCGTCAACCGTGCGGTCGCCGACGACTTCCCGCATCACGGATTCCGAAACGTAGCGCAGGGTCTCGCTTGGCTCGCGCACTTCGAACAGGAATTTCACGGGATCGGAAATACGGTACTGCACCACCCATTCCACCAGCGCCGCGTTCAGGTCGCCGGTCACCATCTGGGTTTCGCGCTGCTGCGTTTCCCGCAATTCGTTGCGGGGGCGGGAGCTTTGATATGGGTCGGTGGCGCCCGGGGTGATGAAGCCGAATTCCTGCTTCAACTGCCGCTTGACGGGAACGATTGCAGCCTCGTCAATGCCCAGCGGCAGCTTGAAATGCAGCCCCGGCGGCACTTCCTTCAGATACTTGCCGAAACGTTGCACGACCGCGACGGAGTCGCTGGGGACCGTGTAATAGGAGGTCCATGCCCCGAGCCCGACCAGGCCGACCACGGCAAGGATAATGACCCCGCGCGGACTGCCGCCCGGCAGCATCTGTCTGACACGATCCTGTCCCTGGCGGATCAAGTCCTCGATATCCGGATTCGGTTTTGCGCTATTGCCCCAGGGATTGCCCGGGTTATCGCGACCGTCCTGTGATGGCATGGGAATGCCCTTTCCTGTTTGCGTCAATGGTCATTCACATAGCCGTCGCCAAGCGGGTCGGCGGGTATGTCACTCTGGTGCTGCCTTGGCCGCGGCATCACGTTGCAGCGCGGCCTTGAGTTCGTCCGGATCGACGGTGAGCGCACGGGTAAGGGCCGAAATGCCGGGACCCGGCTGCAGCGAGATCACCGTCAAAATCCGCCGGTAAGCGGGAAACGACAGACCTTCGAGACGTTCTTCATCCGTTTCCACGATATAGACACCCGCCGGCAGCGGTACCGCGCCTGCGCCAAGCGTGAAGGGCTTGCGGAAAGTTACGGTTGTCTTGGTCGTGCGAATGGTCAACGGCTGCCCCGATCAGGCCAGCGTTGCCGACCGTTGGAAAAAAAGGAGGAGGTTCTGGCCCCCCTCCGGTTCACGGCTATGGCTTTTTTTGCGGGCCCATTCCGGTTGTGGCGTTGTCCGGCGCGAGTGTGGGCTTTCCGGCGGCGGGCGCAGCCCCGGATTTGGCGACGCTGGCGGCTTTTTCCGGCGTGCCTTGTGCGGTGGAGAATGACTTGAATGACATGTGAAAGTCCTTTCACAAAAACAGCAATGATCTGCTGCATAAGGAGACATGGTATTCGGTAAAATAAATTACAACTAATGTTTGGATAAATTCTTAAATTGAATTATCGAAAATG
>JAQCHR010000313.1 GCA_027619655.1 Pseudomonadota bacterium | reverse complement strand
CGCAATCCAGACCGGGCGAACCAGCGCAACGGCTACCGGCCGCGTCAATGGGATACACGCGCGGGCACATCCGTCCAACCTGCTGCGCGGCGGCAAGCCGGCGCAGGAGGACGGGGCGAGCGACGGGGCCATCGAGATCCGGCCCTTTGCCGACCGCAAGGCCGCCGCGGCGGATTCGACCCTGCCCGGCCAGGTCGCCTGCCTGCCGCATGAATCGCCCGCCGTGCTGGTGGCGACCAACCTGCTGGGCGCGAACGACCGCGACCGGACCCGGCTCAAGAACGGCGGCAGCTGGCATACCGATATCGAGTACGAGCCACTGCCCCTCTATGTGTCGATGTTCCTGGTCCATCACGTGCCCGTGGCGCGCGACGCGCCGGGCGGGCACTGGGTCGAGAAGCCCGTTGTCTCCGGGCCGGAACCCTATTTCGCCGACACCGATGACGAACTGATGGCGCTGCGCCGGAACCAGCCGCTGGACGGCGAGACCGCCTTCGCGGATACCGCCGCCGCCTTCGCGGCGCTGCCGCCGGACGAACAGGCGCGGCTGGCGGGGCTGCAGGTCCGCCGGCGGCTGAACGCGGGCGATGAAGGCTTCCTGGCGCCGCTGGTGCGGACCGACCCGCGCTCGGGCATCAGGGCGCTGCACAGCCCGGTCTGGGCCTCGCGCCCCGGCGTCCGCCCGCCGATCGAGGTGGACGGCATGACGCCGGACGAGTCCCGGGCCTTTCTCGACCGGCTGGAAAAACACGTGCTGCAGCCGCAATTCCGCTACGACCGGCTGCACCAGCCGGGCGACGTCACCATCTGGAACAACTTCATGACCCTGCACAGCTCGCCGCCGATCCGCACCGCGGTCGGCCGGAAGGCGGATGCGCGGCTGCTGTACCGGCTGAGCTGCAAGGGCGAACCCGCCCTGACCCTGCCGCGCCGCGACGATCCGGCCTGGATTGCGGCGAATGTCACCGGCGGCTACCGCTCGCCCGCTGCTATCACCGGCGCCGGCTGATACGATACTGGTGTAATATAATTACAAAAATGGCGCCTTCTGGATAAGTATCTTGACAATATGTCAGCATCATTGACATAAAAGCCGCCTGATCTGTCGAGACGTCGGAGGAAGTCATGGGGGAGAATGCGTTGGCGTGGGAGCCGGCCTATGCGCGCCGGGCGGCACGCATGAGCGGGTCGGAGATCCGCGAGCTGCTGAAGCTGCTGGACCAGCCGGATATCATTTCCTTCGCTGGCGGCATTCCCGACCCGGCGCTGTTCCCGCGCGCGGAGGCGGGCAATGCCTACCAGACCATCATGGCCGACCCGGTGCGCGCCAACGGGGCGCTGCAATATTCCACCAGCGAGGGCTACCTGCCGCTGCGCCAGTGGATATCCGCCTTCATGACCCGGATGGGCGCGACCTGCGATCCCGACAATATCGTCATCACCTCGGGCTCGCAGCAGGCGCTGGACTTCCTCGCCCGGCTGCTGCTGTCGCCGGGCGATACGGCGCTGGTCGACTGGCCCACATATCTGGGCGCGCTGCAGGCCTTCAACGCCTATGAGCCGCGCTACGACCGGATCGAGTTCGGCAAGACCAACCGCACGCCGGAATCCTATGCCGAGGCCGCGGCGGAAGCGACCGAAGGCGGACGTGTGAAGTTCGCCTATGTGGTGCCGGATTTCGCCAACCCGACCGGGCGTACGCTGTCCGAGGCCGAGCGGCTGTCGCTGCTCGACCTCGCGGGCGAGTTGGACATCCCGGTGATCGAGGACGGCGCCTATGCGGCGCTGCGCTATGACGGCACGCCGGTGCCGCCGGTGATCGCGCTGGATGCGGCCCGCACTGGCCATGTGGACGGCGCGCGCACGATCTATTGCGGGACGTTTTCCAAGACCCTGACGCCGGGGCTGCGGGTCGGCTGGATCTGCGCGGCGCGGCCCATCGTGAAACGGCTGGTGCTGATCAAGCAGGCCTCCGACCTGAACAGCCCGCTGCTCAACCAGGTGGTGATGCACCAGCTTGCGGAATCCGTATTCGACCGGCAGGTGGCGGCGTCGATTACCTGCTACCGCGAACGGCGCGACCGGATGCGCGCGGCGCTGCAACGCCATATGCCCGAGGGCGTGACCTGGACCAATCCGGAAGGCGGTATCTTCCTGTGGCTGACCCTGCCGGGGTCCTGCGACGGCGCGGCGCTGCTGAAGGCGGCAATCGCGAAGGAACGGATCGCCTTCGTGCCGGGCCGGGCGTTCTTCGCCGACGGCACCGGCGCCAACACGATCCGGCTCAGCTTCTCGCTCGCCAGCCCGGAAAAGATCGACACGGGGATGGCCCGGCTGGCCGAGCTGATCCGCAACTATTCCTGACCCCCGCCCGGGCGACCATGGAAACCGTCATCGCCTTTCTCGGCATGGTGCTGCCGCTGACCATGAGCCCCGGCCCGGCGACCATCGCGCTGGCCGGGCTGGGCATGCGCAGCGGGGTCCTGGCCGGCATGCCGTTCTACGCCGGCATGATGGCGTCCTGCGCCGTCATCGCGCTGGCCGCCGCGCTGGGGCTGAACGAGCTCTTCCTCGCCAGCCCGGTCGCCTATGACACGGTTCGCTATCTGGGCATTGCCTATATCGTCTATCTGGCGGTGCGGATCTACCGCAGCGCCCCGCCCGTGGAGGGCACGGTGGTACGGCTGTACGGGCTGCGCGACGGGCTGCTGCTCTCGGTCCTCAACGCCAAATACTATGTGGTCGTGTCGGCGGTGTTCAGCCAGTTCCTGCTGCCCGGCGCGGCGGGGAACTGGATCGTCGTGACCGCGCTGATCGCGCTGGTGGCGCTGTCGCAGGGGGTATGGCTGGTCGCGGGCGCGGGGCTGCGGCCGCTGATGCGCTCGCCGCTGGCCTTCCGGATCCAGAGCCTCGTGTTCAGCGCCTCGCTGCTCGGCGTCGCGGTCTACCTGCTGCTGCGGAACTAGTTTGCGAGGAGATGCGGGAGCCATAGCGCGAGGTCCGGGAACACGACCAGCAGCACGATCATCGCCAGCAATGTGACGACGAAGGGCAGGGAGCCGATCATCACGTCGCGGATCTGGCCGCGTGACCGCACCCCCTGCACGATGAACAGGTTGACGCCGACCGGCGGCGTGATCAGCGCGGTTTCGAGCAGCAGCATCATCAGCACGCCGAACCAGACCGGATCGAACCCCATGCCGACGACCACCGGGGTGATGATCGGCACGGTGGCGATCATCATCGACAGCGATTCCATGAACATGCCGAGGATCAGGTAGAGCCCGATCACCATCCACATCGTCTGCATGGGCGACAGGCCGGATTCGGTGATCAGCCCGGTGACCTGCCGGCCGATCCCGATCGAGGTGAGGACGAAGCTTAGAAATGTCGCGCCAAGCAGGATCAGCATGATCATCGAACTGGTCCGGATCGTCCCTTCGATCGAGTCGGTGAGCATCTTCCAGTTCAGGCTGCGCTGGAAGGCGGTCAGCACGATCGCCATCAATACGCCGAGGGCGGCCGACTCCGTCGGCGTGGCGAGGCCGGTATAGATCGAGCCGATGACGACGGTGAAGATGATCAACGGCGGAATCAGGTCGGGCAGGGTGCGCCAGCGCTCGGCGGTGCTCAGCGCTATCTTGTCGCCGCCCCATTTCGGACGGATCAGGCAGGCGATGATCACCGTGGCCATGAACAGCAGCGCCAGCACGAGGCCGGGGATGATGCCGGCGAGGTAGAGCTGCGGGATCGAGGTTTCGGTCAGAGCGCCATAGACGATCATGACGATGGAGGGCGGGATCAGGATGCCCAGCGTGCCGCCGGCGGCGATGGTGCCGAGGAACAGCCGCTCGTTATAGCCATGCCGGTCGATCTCGTTCACGGCGACGGTGCCGATGGTCGCGGCGGTGGCGACGCTGGATCCCGAGACGGCGGCGAACAGGGTGCAGGTGCCGATATTGGAATGCATCAGCCCGCCGGGCAGCCAGGAAAGCCACTGGCTCATCGCCGCATACATGCGTTCGGCAATGCCGGAGCGCAGCAGGATTTCGCCGAGCAGCACGAAAAGCGGAATCGCGAACAGGATGAAATCGGTGGAAACCCCCCAGCTCATTTCGCCCAGCGCCAGCCGCAGCGGCAGGAAGGAATAGAAATAGTCGAGCGACATGCCCAGCAGCGCCATGGCGGCGGCAATGGGAATGCTGATGGCCAGCAGGCCGATCAGCAGGGCGATGGCGACCCAGATCATCGGGCACCGCCCGTCGTCTGCGTGCGCGCGCCGATGCTTTCGAGTTCCTCCTGTACCTCCTCCATGCTGGAGCGGGAGCCCGCGATCCGCTGGATCGTATCGAAATCGCCGGTGACGAGGGCCATCAGCGCGCGAACCAGCAGCAGCGCGATGACGATCAGGAAATAGACCATGCCGGCGACCCAGAGGAATTGCGGATAGACCAGCGGCGTCGCAATCGGCGTCAGCGCCCGGGAGCCAAGCTGCCAGGTCTGCATGAAGACATGATTGCATTGCCAGGTGAGGTACCCGACGAAACCCAGCATGACGATCAGGCCGAGGATGTCGAGCAGCGCCCGGACCCGGACCGGCAAAACCACATACAGCGAGTCGATGCGGATATGCGCACGGTCCAGCATGGTCAGGGCGAACCCCCAGGAAGCGCTGATCGCCAGCACATAGCCGGACAGTTCGCTGGCGCCGCCGATGGATTCATTGAAGAGTTTGCGCATGCCGATATCGATGCCGATCAGCACGGCAGCGCCGATGATGAGCGCGCCCGCAGCCCAGGCGCCGTAGCGCGCCAGGCGGTGCGCGAGCTCCAGAAGACGATCCATGTGGATTTATCCTGCTACCGACCGCCGCCGTGGCGCGGCCACGACGGCGATACGGTATTCATTTTAGCCCGCATTTCCCAAGTGACCGAAGCATTTGATGCGGTTTTCGCATGTTTCTGATATATAAATCAGCAGGTTAGAACGGATAGAAGGCGGCTCGGATGCGGAACCCAGAGGGTG
>JAQCHR010000312.1 GCA_027619655.1 Pseudomonadota bacterium | reverse complement strand
CGTCCGGCTCGCGGCGGCGGGCCGCCGGGTAACGGTCTACGAATCCAGCGGTCATGCCGGCGGGCGCTGCCGCTCCTTTCACGACACGGTCCTGGATGCAGTGATCGACAACGGCAATCACATGCTGCTGAGCGGCAACCGTTCCGTCATGGCCTATCTGGATGAAACCGGCGCGGCGGATTCGCTGTCGGGCTCCGGAGCCGCCGCCTTCCCCTTTGTGGATCTGGCGAGCGGCGCGCGCTGGACGGTCAGGCCCAATGCCGGCCCGGTTCCGTGGTGGATCCTGTGTCCCGGCAGGCGGCCGCCGGGCAGCCGCGCGGCCGATTTTCTTGCCGCCCTGCGTCTCCGCCGTACGGGACCGGATGCAACCGTCGAGAACGTATTGGGCGATGCGGGCGCATTGTATGCGCGCTTCTGGGAGCCACTGGCGGTGGCCGCGCTCAATACGCCCGCCGATCAGGCGGCGGCGGCGCCGCTGTGGCAGGTCCTGACGGAAACCTTTGCCCGGGGCGCAGCGCAGTGCCGTCCGCTGACCGCCCGCACCGGCCTGTCGGACAGCTTTGTGTCCCCCGCGCTGGCCACACTGGCGGCGGCGGGCGCCGATATACGGTTCGCGCACCGGCTGAAAGGCATGAATCAGCGCCATGGTGCCATTGGCCATCTCGATTTTGCCGAGACCGGCGTCGTCGTGCAGGCCGCAGATTCCGTCATCCTGGCGCTGCCGCCTGCCGGGGTAAAAGCGGTCCTGCCGGGTATGGCGGTTCCCGAGGCAAGCCATGCCATCGTGAACGCCCATTTCCGGCTCGCGGCGCCATTGTCCGCCAGAGGGGAGGTTTCCATCCTCGGGCTGGTTGGCGGGTTGGCGCACTGGCTTTTCATCCGCGGTGACATCGTTTCGGTCACCGTCAGCGCCGCGGATGACCTCGCGGCGGCGCCGGCTGATATGATTGCATCCCGATTATGGGCGGATGTTTCCCGCGCGCTGGATATGCGTAGCGCTGCGATGCCGCGGTTCCGAATCGTGAAGGAACGGCGCGCAACATTCGCGCAAACGCCCGCGGCTATGCGGCTTCGGGCTAAAACAAGAACAGCGACCGCCAATCTTTACCTTGCCGGGGACTGGACCGACACCGGGCTGCCGGCAACCATCGAAAGCGCCGTCCGCTCCGGCCATGCCGCCGCGCAGGCGGTTCTGGAATCCTGAAGCGGACCAGACAATATTCCGCTTCCTGCGGGACCTGCCGGCCGGTATTGACAACATTCGGATTATTGAAGCATGAAGCACCGAATCGGTATATTTGTTCGGTTGATGGGAAGATTAACGTAAACATCATGAATGCAGCCAGGGGAGTTGGAGAAGCTGACGCGTATTTCGGCGGTGTTCCGCAGCAGCATGACGATGGGCTTCTGGGTAAAGTAGACGCGACCGTCGAAGATGTCGGCAATGCGCTGGCGGCGTTGCAAAAAGATGATGGCCACTGGGTCTTTGAACTCGAAGCCGATGTGACAATTCCGGCCGAGTATATTCTGCTGGAGCATTTTCTCGACGAGATCGACCCGGAAATCGAGCGGAAGCTTGCTGTATACCTGCGGGAGAAACAGGAATCGCATGGCGGCTGGTCGCTGTTTTACAGGGGCAATTTTGACATCAGCGCCAGCGTAAAGGCGTATTACGCGCTCAAGCTGGTCGGTGACGGTCCCGACGAGCCGCATATGATGCGCGCGCGCGAGGCGATCCTGGCCCATGGCGGAGCGGAAACCTGCAATGTCTTTACGCGGATCGCGCTGGCGCTGTTCGACCAGCTGCCCTGGCGCGCGGTTCCGGTGATGCCGATCGAAATCATGCTGCTGCCGCGCTGGTTTCCCTTCCATATCTCCAAGATTTCGTACTGGTCGCGTACCGTGCTGGTGCCGTTGCTGATCCTGATGGCGCTCAAGCCGCGCGCCCGGAACCCGCGCGGCGTGCATATCGAGGAACTGTTCGTCACGCCGTCCAACGACGTGAAGCACTACATGCGCAACGCTACCGGGTCGCCTTGGGGCGCCGTCATGATCGGCCTGGACAAGGTGTTGCGGATCGTCGAGCGGCAATATCCGAAGAACCGGCGGCAGCGCGCCTTTCGCAAGGCGGAAGCATTTGTTCGCCAGCGCCTGAACGGCGAGGACGGCCTGGGCGGTATCTTTCCGGCCATGGCCAATACGGTCATGGCATTCGACCGGCTCGGGTTTCCCAAGGACCATCCGGATGTCGTGCTGGCGAAAACCGCCATCCGGCGGCTGCTCGTTCTGGGTGAGGACCGGGGATATTGCCAGCCCTGCATGTCGCCGGTCTGGGATACCGGCCTCGCTTCTCTGGCGATGATGGAAGCCGGTATATCGCGGGACAGCGATGTGCTGCAAAAGGCGACGCATTGGCTGGCGGACCGGCAGGTGCTGGATGTCTGTGGCGATTGGGCGGACGGGCGTCCCGGTGTCCGGCCGGGCGGTTGGTCCTTCCAGTACAATAACGATTATTATCCGGACGTGGACGATTCCGCTGTCGTGGCCATGGCGCTGGACCGGATGGACGACCCGGCGCTGCGGCCGGCGCTGGACCGCGCCGAAGAATGGATTGTCGGCATGCAGTGCCGGAACGGCGGCTGGGGGTCGTTCGACGCTGAAAACACCTATTCCTATCTCAACTATATTCCCTTCGCCGATCATGGCGCGCTGCTTGACCCGCCAACGGAAGATGTGACGGCGCGATGCGTCAGCATGCTGGCGCAGATGGGCCGGGATTCCGGAAAAGAGTCTGTCGAACGCGGGCTCGCCTATCTGCGGCAGATGCAACAGCCGGATGGATCGTGGTTCGGCCGCTGGGGCACGAATTATATCTACGGCACCTGGTCGGTTCTCGGCGCCTTCAATGCCGCGAACGAGGACATGTCGGCGCCCCAGATCCGCAAGGCGGTGGCGTGGCTTGAAAGCCGTCAGCGCGACGACGGCGGCTGGGGCGAAGACGGCGCGACCTACTGGGCAGAGACACAAACGGCGGTCAAGGACAGCACGCCGTCGCAAACGGCCTGGGCCCTGCTGGCGCTGATGGCCGCGGGGGAAGTCGATTCGGACGCCGTGCGGCGCGGTGTCGAATATCTCCTCTCGGCGGAACGCGACGGCGTTCGCTGGGTCGAACCCTGGTACACGGCGGTCGGTTTCCCCCGGGTGTTTTATCTGCGGTACCACGGTTACAGTGCCTATTTCCCGCTCTGGGCCCTGGCCCGGTTTCGCAATCTGAAAGCTGGTAACGCCAAATCGGCGCCGTACGGGATGTGATTCGCCTCGGAATCGTGACGGGAATGGCGACGGAGGCCGCCCGGGTCAGGTCTGCCAGTCGCGGCCTGCAGGATTTTGAATTGCCGCTCATCGGCGTGGCCGGCGGCAGCGCCGAACGTGCCGCCGTCCTGGCGCGGCGGCATGTGGCGGCAGGGGCAACCGGGCTGGTCAGCTTCGGAATTGCAGGCGGTCTTGATCCGTCGCTGCTGCCGGGCGATATCGTGATCGGCGCGTCGGTCTGGCGCGATTCCGGGCCGCTTCTGGAGATGACGGCGCCCTGGGCGCAATCCATGGCGGCGCGGCTGCAGCCGTCATGCCGTATCCGGGTCGGCGGCATCGCTGGCATTGACGCACCCGTCGTTTCACCTGCAGCGAAAGCCGACCTCGGGTTTCGGACCGGCGCCCTGGCCGTCGATATGGAAAGTCACGGCGTGGCTTCAGTGGCGGCAGAAATAGGGATTCCGGTGCTGGTGGTTCGCGCCATCGCTGACCCGTCCCTGCGCGCTATTCCCGCCGCCGCCCTGGCAGGCATGGGACCCGAAGGGCGCCAACGGCCCTTTGCCGTTCTCGCGCGCCTGCTGGTTCGTCCGCATGATCTTCCAGGGCTCATCCGGTTGGCCGGAGACAGCGCGGCTGCCATGCGCAGCCTTGCTGTTGCGGCGCGTATCCTGATCAGAGAGGAAAACGGCTGAGGGATTGCTCAGGCCGCGTCACTGCGCCCCCGCGCCCGTTCCTCGGCTTCCGCGTGCAACTGCGTCAGCGTTTTCTGCACATTAGACTCGAAAATATATTCGGCCGGCCGCTGGTTTTCGAGCGAGATTTCTGGCGCCATCGGGCCGTCGAGGTCCGGTCCCTTCATGAATGTTTTCAGCGCCTTCATCGGGTGGGCGATTGTGTCCATGACCGCGGTGGCTTCATAGCCGCAATGCACCATGCATTCGGCGCATTTCTCGTACTTTCCGGTGCCGTATTTTTCCCATTCCGTCTCCGCCATCAGCGCCTGGTAGGTGGGGGCATACCCTTCGCCCAGCAGATAGCACGGGCGCTGCCAGCCGAAGATGTTACGGGTCGGGTTCCCCCAGGGGGTGCACTGGTATTCCTGGTTGCCCGCCAGGAAGTCGAGGAATAGCGTCGACTGGCTGAAGCGCCACTTCCGTCCCTTCCCAAGCTTGAAAACATTCCGGAACAATTGTTTGGTTTTCTGCCGCGACAGGAAATGCGCCTGGTCCGGCGCGCGTTCATAGGCATAGCCCGGCGAAACGGTGATCCCCTCGACACCAAGCGACATGCCATAATCGAAAAAGGCGGCGACGTCCTCCGCTTCGGCTCCGTCGAAGAGCGTACAGTTCACATTGACCCGGAAACCGGCTTCCCGCGCCTTGGTGATGGCTCTTGTTGCAATCTTGAAAACACCCTTCTGATCGACGGCCCGGTCATGATGCGCTTCCAGCCCGTCCAGATGTATGGAAAAGGTCAGATAGGGGCTCGGTTTGAAAAGATGCAGTTTCTTTTCAAGCAGCAGCGCATTCGTGCAGAGGTAGATGAACTTCTTCCGCGCAATCAGCGCATCAACGATTTCCTTGATTTCCTTGTGGATCAGGGGTTCGCCGCCGGGAATCGACACGATCGGGGCGCCGCATTCCTCAACGGCTTCGATACATTCATCGACGCTTAACCGGCGGTTCAAAATGTCGTCGGGATAGTCGATCTTGCCGCAGCCGGGGCAGGCGAGGTTGCAGCGGAACAGG
>JAQCHR010000311.1 GCA_027619655.1 Pseudomonadota bacterium | reverse complement strand
CAAAGCCCCTGGCGCCCGGCACCGTGTCGAACAGGGCTGCGGCCTTTTTCACCGCATCGGGAATTGTCACCGGTCCGTTCGCCGGCGGCTGCGGCCATAACTCGTCCAGCAGCGCAGCGGGCAGGCCATGGGCCGCCAGCGCGTCGGCCACCTGGACCCGGATCAGTTCAGTCCGGTTGTTGCGCCCCAGGCGCAGCGCCATCAACCGGCTCCAGAGGATCGAATCCACCGGCCGCCAGGGCTCGGGCTCGAATCGCAGCAGCACGAATTCCGGCGGCAGCGCGCCCGACCGGTTCGTCAGCCAGGCATTGACACCCTCGGCATAGGCGCTGAGCACCGCCTTGCCCTCGGCAGGCATGCGCACCGAAATGGCGGCGGCGACCCGGGGAATGTCCATGGTCCGGATATAGCGGTCCGCGCCGACGGCCTTTTCACCCAGGATTTCCGCCAGCCGCCCCGCGCCGACCCGGCGCATGAACTCCATCTGCCACAGCCGGTCCTGCGCATGGGCATAGCCCAGTGCGAAATAGGCGTCATGCGTGCTGCCGGCAAAGATATGCGGCACGGCATTGGAATCGCGGATGATATCAACTTGCCCGTCGAGCCCCGCGAGGGACTCGCTGCCGTCCACGGTTGGCAGCGAACTGCGCAGCCAAAGATAGCCGCCGCCGGCCGCCAGGATCGTGACGCCAGCCAGTATCCCGGCCAGCATCGCGATGCGCCGCATGTGTTTCATGAGCAAGACTGGTACATCACGCGGTGAGGTCCCCTTCGTCCTTCAGCATGCGCACCGCGGCGCGGACGGCGTCGGCCGTGGCCGCGATATCATCGTCGCTGTGCACGGCGGAGGTCAGGCCGCCCGGCTTGCCGGACATGTCCACGCCGTTGAGGATGATCCCGAGCCGCAGTTTCGTGATGGTCGGCCCCTTCTGGCTGCCCTTCAGGGTCGCGTGGTCATGGGCGAAGGGATCGAAGGTGGTTGGCGTGATCGGCAGGTTCCCGGGGTTGGTAAAGATATAGAAGCCGGAATGTTCGCCATAGCACGCCCAGGGCACGTCCTCGGCCTCGAATGCCTCGTTGACCTTCCGGCGCAACGTATCCGCCTGCGCAGTCGCCGTGTCGCAGATGCCGCCGGCGGCGATCAGTTCCAGCGCCGCGATACCGGCAGCTGCCGACATGGGATTGGCGTTATAGGTGCCCTGATGGCCGATCTTCTCGAAGCCCTTGGCCTCGGCGACCTCGAAATCGAGCAGTTCCAGGATATCCTCGCGCCCCGCCACCGCGCCGCCGGGCAACCCGCCGGCCAGGATCTTCGCCATGCTGCACAGGTCCGGCATGATGCCGTAATGCGCCTGCGCGCCGCCGGGCCCGACACGGAAGCCGGTAACGACCTCGTCGAATATCAGCAGGACGCCGTGCTCTGTCGCGATCTTGCGCAATTCGGTGACGAATTCGCGGGTTACCGGGACCTGGCCGAAACTGGCGCCGGTCGGCTCCAGGATGACCGCGCCGATATCGTCATGGCTTTCGAAGATCCGCCGGGTCGCCTCGATATCGTCCGGCGGCGCCAGCAATACGTTCTCCGCGATCCCGTCCAGCACGCCCGGCGTCGGGGTGCCGTCGAAATGGTTCGAGACGCCGAAGGCGACATGATCCTGCCAGCCGTGGAAATGGCCCTTGAAACGGACCAGCTTCGGCTTGCCGGTGAAGGCGCGGGCCAGCCGCAGCGCCATCAGGTTCGCTTCGGTCCCCGACGAGGTGAACCGCACCCGTTCCGCGCAGGGCACCAGCTGCTTGACCAGTTCGCCCCAGCGGATTTCCAGCTCGTGGCACGCCCCGTAATGGGTGCCCTTGTCGAGCTGCGCATGGACGGCTTCCATGACCTTCGGGTGGTTATGGCCGAGGATCAGCGCGCCATGCCCGCCGTAATAGTCGATATATTCGTGACCATCGATATCCCATTTGCGGGAGCCCTTGGCGTGATCGACATAGAACGCGTAGGGATCCAGCCTGCGGGAATCATGCACCAGCCCGCTGGGAAATACCTGTTTGGCCTGTTGGGCGCGCGCCGCCGATTTCGGCGTGTATTCGCGATAGGCGGCAACGATCTTCGAATTGGTCGGCGATGTTGTATCGGGCATGGCGGTTCCCACTGCAGTAGTTTGTGTAAATGACAATAGGCCAAGGGGCCGCATCGAGGCAATCGGTCAGACGGCTGGCGGGTCAAGCCGCAAAGGTGCGGCCCGGCTTTCCTGCCGCACGGGAAACGCGTATAAAGCGGTCAGATATTGCTGCGCCGGCAGGCGTCAAAGGAACAAATTCGAGGCTCGATCATGAACAGTGTTTCAACATCCCAACCGGTTCATTTCCATGGCCTGACACCCCGGTTTCTCGACGGGGTCCTGGAGATACCCGTCTACCACATGCGCGGCGGCACCTCGACCGGCATCCTGTTGCTGGAAGAGCATCTTCCGGCGGATATGGCGCTGCGGGAAGAACTGATCCGCCATGTCATGGGCGTGCCGCTGGAAGGCGAGGTCAAGGCGAATTCGCAGATCACCGGGCTCGGCCGGGGCATTCCGCAGAGCTGCAAGGTCTTCATCGTCGCCCGCTCCGACCGCGATGATGCGGATATCGACAGCACGCTGGCGCAGCTTGCGCCGGGCAAGGCGGCGATCGACTGGAGCGTCAATTGCGGCAACATGTCGGCGGCGCTGCCGGTATTCGCCTCAAAGGTCGGGCTGGTCTCGCTGCAGCCGGGAACAAGCCGGGTCCGGATTTACAATACCAATACCGGCGTCGTCACCCATGCCCTGCTGGAAACGCCGGAACCGGGCAAGGCGATGGCCTCCGATACGGTCATCCCGGGCGTGATGGGGCACTGGCCGGGCGTGCAGCTTGCGCTGCTGAACCCGGTGGGGGCCAAGACCCGACCGGCAACCTGACCGATACCTTCGATGGCATCGAGGTTTCCATCCTCGACCTGGCCGTACCCATGGTGATTATCCGCGCCGGCGATATGGGCAAGACCGCATCAGAGGCGCCGACCGCCCTCGATGGGGATGCGGATTTCCGGGCGCGGATCCAGAGCATCTGGGTGCAGGCGGGGATCAAGATGGGGCTGGCCCGCAAGGACGGCACGCCGATGACCGAAGCCGAACTGGCGGCGAGCGAAACCATTCCGAAGGTCTGCATCATCGCCGAACCCAGCGCGGAAGAAGCCGCCGCCGGCGCCAATGTCCGGACCCGCTATTTCACCCCGCAGGCGGCGCATAAATCGCTGGCGGTGACCGGCGGCGCGTGCCTGGCGGCCTGCTGCCTGGTGCCGGGAACGGTCGCCGACGGTATCGCGCAGGGGCTGGAACCGCTGGGCCCCGATGTGAAGGACCACATCGTCCGGATGGCCAACCCGGCGGGGCTGCTGAAGTCCACGATCAACGGTTCCCTGAAGGACGGCGTCGATACCATTCCCAGCGCCGCCTATGAGCGCAGCACGCAGATCCTGCTGCGCGGGCACACGCCGATCTACAATGCGTCGCCCGAACTCGTGGCGGCTTACGCGGACAAGGCCGAAGCGGCGTAAGTCGGGCGGGGCTTACGCCCCGACCTTTTTCACGAAATCCCAGTCGATCTCGACGCCGAATCCCGGCCTGTCGCTGAGATGGACCATGCCGTCGCGGACATCGGCATGTTCGGTATACAGCCCGTGCTGGATCGGGTGCCGGTCGGTGCCGCCGTGCGATTCCGCGCCGAACGCCGCATCGCCGAAAGCCGAGGCGAGATGCGCATGCAGTTGCGGCGCGGTATGCGGGGCGATCTTCACGCCCTGCTGTTCCGCATGATGGGCGATGCGCAGCGATTCCGTGAAGCCTGCATGGCGGGTCGAATCGAACTGCACATAGCCCAGCGCGCCGGAATCGATGAAATCGCGGATCGTGAACCGGGTCCATTCCCGCTCCCCATGCGCCAGCGGGATCGGCGACCCCTTCGCCAGCCGCACGAAATCCGCCGGCTGCAGGTGCCAGTGCAGGGGTTCCTCCAGCCAGAAGATGTCATGCGGCGCCACCGCCTTGGCGAAGGCGATGCAGTCATCGACGCCGTAGGGCGCGTTCATGTCCAGCATCAGCAGCACATCGGGGCCGATGGCATCGCGTACGGCCTTGATGCGAATCAGCTCATCCTTGACTGAAAACGCCCCGGTTTTCATCTTGACCGCCCGGTAGCCCATCTCGACATAGCCGGCGAATTCTTCGGCGCAGGATTCCAGCGGCGCGCCCTCGATATAGTAGCCGCCGGTGGAATAGGTGAAGACGCTGGTCCGGCTGCCGCCCAGCAGCTTGTAGACTGGCATGTTGGCCGCCTTGCCTTTGATGTCCCACAGCGCGATATCGATGCCGCCGATGGCCGCCATGGCCTGGGGGCGCTGGCCGCGGGGCAGGGGGGCGGGCAGCCCGTCCCAGCCGCCGAGCCCGCCCGGCCGCGGGCTGGTGCTGGAAAACAGCTTTTCCCAGATATCCACATGGCCCAGCGGGTCCATCCCCGTGATGCACTCACCATACGCCTTCGCCAGGTCGCAGATCGTCTTCTGGGGGCCACCCTGGACCTCGCCATAGCCGGCGATGCCCTCGTCGGTCCTGACCTCGAACAGCGTCAGGGTCGCGTCGCCGCTGATTTCATGGGCGGTCCAGCTCGGCTGCTGCAGCGCCATCCTGAGCGGGTAGGTCTTGACCTCGGTGATTTTCATGCTGACTTCTCCGGACGGAATCGCGCGAATGCGCCTGATGGGGGCGGCGACCCGCCCGTATTGGCCGGAAAGATAACAACCCCGCAGCCGTTGCGCTATCGGTCTTGTGGCGCGGGCGCCCCGCGATGAGTGCTTGAGTGGCGGGGCATGGTTCCTATATGTAGGGGCGCGCTGTAACCCTTTCTCACCCATCGAAAAATATGAGCCTTTTAACCGATTCCGTCGCGCAGCGGCGAACCTTCGCGATCATATCGCATCCCGATGCCGGGAAGACGACCCTGACGGAAAAGCTGCTGCTGTTCGGCGGCGCGATCCAGCTTGCGGGGGCGGTGAAGGCGCGTGGCGCGGAGCGGCGGGCGCCATCCG
>JAQCHR010000310.1 GCA_027619655.1 Pseudomonadota bacterium | reverse complement strand
TCGGGTCGATCGCATCCTCGATGTCGCGTTCGAGATCGAAATCCTTCGCCCGCTGGAGTTCCTTCTTGATGTCATCGAGTTCGGTTTCGCGCGCGAGGTCGTCGATACTGTTCTGGAATTCCCGGGCCATGCCCTTGATCTTGCGGGTCCAGAGCATCACCGTGCGCAGCACGCGCGGAATTTCCTTCGGTCCGATCACGACGATGGTGACCACCGCGATGATGAAAAGTTCCTGCCAGCCGACATCAAACATGTTCAGACACTGTCAGCCCCAAGCAACCGCCCGAATTCCGTTACCGGGGATCAGGAAGCGGACTTGGAGCCTTTCTCCGGTTCGGCGCTGTCCCTGGAAACAGCCGCCGGCCTATCGTCTTCCAGTGCCTGGGAATCGTCCGTCCCACCCTTGTCGTTTTCGTCCTTAATGTTTTTCTTAAAGGATTTCAAACCCTTACCGAAATCTCCCATCAGGCTCGAAATTTTGCCTTTCCCGCCAAACAGGACCAGCACGACCACCAGCACGATCAGCCAATGCCAAATGCTAAAAGCACCCATAATTCAATCCTTACAAATTCAACAAAACCCGGCAGACCCGCATGATCGCGATCAATACAGAAAAGAACCGATTCCCGCAACGTTCAGTCTAAACCGACGATACCCTATCATGTAAGCGTTCGGCAGGAAAAACAAAGGCCTGCGCGCGGTCCAGGGTAACGGACAGCCGCGCGTTTTCCGCCGGCAGGAAACGGCCCGGCATCCGGGCGTGCAGATGCAACTCGTCTTCCCCCCCGCGGTCGATGCGGAGATGGATCAGGCTTGTCCGGCCCAGCATCCGCGACGCGATCACTGTCACCACCCGTTCAGGGTCAACATCGCCGGCGGCAGGGGCAAGCCGCAGCGCTTCGGGGCGGATCAGGATATCGGCGCCGGCCCCGTCCGCCAGCGTGCCCGCCGGCAGTTCGCCGAAGGGCGTGGCCACCGCGCCGTTGCTGACCGTGCCGCGCAGCCGGTTCACCTCGCCGAAGAATTCCGTCACGAAGGCGTCGCGGGGCTGGCAGTACAGTTCGACCGGCGCGCCGCATTGAACCATCCGGCCGGACCGCATCACCGCGATCCGGTCTCCCATGAACATGGCTTCCTCCGCGTCATGGGTTACCATCAACGCTGCTGCGCCGCATTGCTGCAGCGCATGCAGGGTCTGGTCGCGCACCTGGTCGCGCATCCTGGCATCGAGTCCCGAAAACGGTTCATCGAGCAGCACCAGCGGCGGTTTCGGCGCCAGCGACCGCGCCAGCGCGACCCGCTGCTGCTGGCCGCCGGACAGTTCATGCGGATAGCGCGCGCCGTAATCCGCCATCACGACCAGTTCCAGCACTTCGGCGATCCGCGCCTGGCGCTGCCCGGCCGCAAGATGCTGCAGGCCGAACCCGACATTCTGCGCGACCGTGAGATGCGGAAACAGCGCATAATCCTGGAACAGGAAGCCGATATTGCGGCGTTCCGGCGGCAGATCCTCTCCCCGGTCGGTCGCGGGTTTGCCATTCAGCAGCACCCGGCCCCGTTGCAGCCGTTCGAGCCCGGCAACGATGCGCAGGACCGTCGTCTTGCCGCAGCCGGACGGCCCCAGCAGGCAGACGACTTCGCCGGCCTGCACGGACAGGCTCAAGCCATCGACGGCGACCACGTTGTCATAGGCATGGCCGACATCCTCCAGCGCGATGACCGTAGCGGCCATCGTCATGCCGCCACCGGGTCAGTCATCCAGCGGAATGGCATCGTCCGGCTCCACGGCGTCATAGGGGTCTTCTTCCAGATCCGGCGCATCCGGATCGGCATCCTGCTCTTCGTCATCGGCAAAGGCCGACAGCAGGCCAAGCCCGGGCCGCTTCTCCAGCAGCCCCGCTGCCTTCAGTTCCTCGATACCCGGCAGGGCCTCGATGCTTTCCAGGCCGAAATGATCCAGAAAGGCTTCCGAAACGCCCCAGGTAACCGGCCTTCCCGGCGTCCGCCGCCGGCCACGCGGCCGGATCCAGCCGGCTTCCAGCAGGATGTCCAGCGTGCCCCGGCTGGTCGCCACGCCCCGGATTTCCTCGATCTCGGCCCGGGTCACCGGCTGGTGATAGGCGACAATGGCCAGCACCTCCAGCGCCGCACGGGACATCTTGCGCTGCACTGTCCGCTGCAGGCGCAGATGCGGCCCGAGATCGGGCGCCGTCCGGAAGGCCCAGCGGGTATCCAGTTGCACCAGGTGCACGCCGCGATTGGCGTATTGTTCCCGCAATTCCGAAATCAGGCCGAGAATATCGGCGCCTTCGGGCATGCGGTCTGTCAGCTCGCGAACGGAAAGCGGTTCGCTCGACCCGAACAGCATCGCCTCCAGCAGGCGCATCAGTTCAAATCTATCCATTGTCAGGGTCATCTTTTCTGCCACGCAGGAATATCGGTGCGAAGGTTTCGGACTGGCTCAATTGCAGCTTGCCCTGCTTGGTGAGTTCAAGGCTGGCGGCGAAGGTCGATGCAATCCCCGACCGGATGACCAGCGCGTCGCCGCCGCCTTCCGGCAGGAAATTCGACAGGACAGTCCAGTCTGGGATATTGCCGATCAGCGTGCTGAGGCGGGTCAGCGCATCGTCCATCGAATACAGGTTCAGCGGCGCGATATGCAATACCGAGGATTCGCTGCGTTGCCGGATCAGGCCGTAGACCGACAGCAGATCGTATAACTTGGCTGTGAATTCTGTCGTCGTTTCGACAATCACCGGGTCCGGGGCGCCCCGGGCGAAGAATTCCTGGCCAAGCTGCGGCAGTTGCATCAGCTGTTCCGACGCCTTGCGCATTGCCTCCAGCCGCTGCAGTTGAAACGCCAGCCGCGCCGCGAGTTCGGCGCCGGACGGTTCGTCCTGATTATCGGTATGCGGCAGCAGCAGACGCGATTTCAGATAGGCCAGCCAGGCCGCCATGACCAGATAGTCCGCGGCGATTTCCAGCCGCAATTCCCGCGCCCGCGCGATGAAGGCGAGGTACTGGTCCGCCAGCGCCAGGATCGAAATCCGGGTGATATCAACCTTGTGGTCGCGGGCCAGCGCCAGCAGCACGTCGATGGGCCCGGAAAACCCGTCCAGGTCCAGCACCAGGCTGTCATCCAGGGGCACGACGTAATCGGGCGTTTCGCTCTCAAACGCATCGGTTTCGTCGTTTTGTGTCGTTTCCTCCGCCATGGGCTTTCCTATAGCACATCAGGTTTAATTGGAACCGCGACAGGTTCCATGTAAACCTGTGAAGGTGCTATATCTTCAATAAGATAGATCAGATTCACATGATTTTCCGGGATCGCCACAGGCGATTCCGACAAACCATGACCTGATCTAATCAATGCCGGCAGCCATCGCAATGGCTTCCGTCAGATAGGCAACCGGGCCGCCGACCAGCCAGGAAAACACGTTCACGTCATAGCCGAATTCCCGGCCGATCATCGGCAGCAGGAAAATCAGCCCGATCAGGATGAACATCCCGTATTTCTCCATCCGGGCCAGAGGCCGCGCCAGATTATCCGGCAGCAGGCCGACCGCCACCCGGCCACCATCCAGCGGCGGCAGTGGCAGCATGTTGAACACCGCCAGCACGACGTTCAGCTTGATGGAGTTGAACAGGTTCGCCGCCACCCAGGGCGCTGCATCGCCCGGCAGGAACGCAACCCCGTGCAGCAGCAGCGCCGAAGCATAGGCGAGGATGAAATTGGCCCCCGGACCGGCGACGGCGACCAGGACCATGCCCCGGCGCGGGTCGCGCAGTTTGCGGAAATTGACCGGGACGGGCTTTGCCCAGCCGAACAGGAATGGCGCCCGCACGAACAGCAGCAGCGCCGGCAAGATGATCGTGCCGAAACGGTCGATGTGGCGGAACGGATTGAAGCTGACCCGGCCGAGGATCTTCGCCGTGTCATCGCCCAGTTTCCAGGCAGCCCAGCCATGCGCGGCTTCATGCAGCGTTATGGCCAGCAACACCGGGATGATCCAGACCGAAACCGTCAGGGCGATCTGGCCGAAATCGCCGATCATGGCAATTGCGACATGAGTTCGGAAAACCGCTGCACCCCGTCGGCGGGAACCACTTCCCGGCCGGCCAGGCAGGCCCGCGCCACGACAATCCGACGTTCCGCATCCGCCGTCAGGCGCCCGCATTCGGCAGCAACCGCCTGCATTTCCGCCATGTCGCCGTTACAGTGCAGCACCACATCGCAGCCGGCCCGGTGCGCGGCGGCGGCACGCGCGCCAAGCCCGCCCTGCAGGGCCTTCATGGACAGATCGTCGCTGATCAACAGACCGTCGAACCCGATCGCGCCGCGAATGACATCGCGGATGACCATCGCCGATGTGGTCGCCGGGTTATCGGAATCCACCGCCTCGTAGACCACATGCGCGGTCATGGCGGCGGGCATGTCGGCCAGGTCGCGGAAGGGCGCAAAATCGGTGGATTCCAGAACCTGCCGCGCCACACTGACGACCGGCAGCGCCTTGTGGCTGTCCTGCAGGGCCCGGCCGTGTCCCGGCACATGCTTGACGACCGGCAGCACGCCGCCGGCCATGAAACCGTTGCAGGCGCTTCGACCCAGCGCGGCTATTGCCGCCGTATCCGCGCCGAACGACCGGTCGCCGATGATGTCATGGGCGCCCGGCACGGAAAGGTCGAGCACCGGGGCGCAATCGACATCGATCCCCAGCGCATGGAGCTCCTCCGCCTGCAGCCGGGCATTGAGCCAAGCCGCCGCGATGCCGGCATCCGGACTGGCCGCATACAGCGCGCCGATACGGCCCGCCGGCGGCGCTTCGCGCCAGTAGGGCGGCTTCAACCGCGCGACACGGCCGCCCTCCTGGTCGATCAGCACAAAGGCGGAATCGCCCCCGGCGCATTCGCGCAATTCGGCCACGAGACGCCGAACCTGGTCCGGCGATTCAACATTGCGGGCGAAGAGAATAAACCCGATGGGTTCAGCATCGCGGAAAAACTGCCGCTCGCTGTCGCGCAGCGACAGCCCGGTACAGCCGAAAATTACAGCACTGGCCGTTCGGCCGGAAAGGGACATTTCACTCACGGTTTGACGACGAAGCAGCCGATCTTCTTTTCCTTCAGCGCG
>JAQCHR010000309.1 GCA_027619655.1 Pseudomonadota bacterium | reverse complement strand
GACCGATTGGTCGCCGATCTCCACGCCGCCATCATGGAATGCGGCGGGTTCGAACGCTCGGCCCTGCAACAGCGCCGGGTGCCCGGCAGCCCCGGCACCTATTACCGCCGCTTCGGCGACTGGGCGGGCATCCTGCGGGCCCTTCGGGATTGGGTGGCGGTTCACGCGCCGGATTTTCCGTATGGGCGGGAGCTTGAGCGCCGCCTCGCCAACCAGGAACGGCGCAAGCCGCGCGGCGGCGTGGCCCCTTTGAAGTCGCCGACAAAGCCGCCCTGGCGCAGCGTTGGCGCGCGGGTGTCGGGCCCGCCGCTGGCGTTTCGCGGCATGGCCTCGGCGCCGGTGAACGAGATGGGCGTGGTGGTGCTGTTCGGCATGGTGGCCGCCGATCTCGGCTACGCGGTCGACGCCATCGGCACCGCCTTCCCCGATTGCACGGGGCGGCGGCTGGTGGCGGCGGCGGCCGGCGGCGCGTCGGTTGCCGACGACCGGTGGGAGCCGGTGCGCATCGAGTTCGAATTCCGCTCGCGCTCGTTCTTCTATCACGGCCACGATGCCGACCAATGCGACGTCATCATCTGCTGGCAGCACGACTGGCCCGACTGCCCGCTCGAAGTGCTGGAACTGTCGTCCGCAATCGCCGAAATGCGGGACAGGGCGGCGTGACGGCGGGGGGGTGAGAGGGAGGGGAGAGGCGTTAGGCGTTCGGGGCGCGCCGAGAGGGAATCCTGGCGACGGCGCTACCGGTGTCACCCCGGCCCGCCGCCCCTCAACAGCCGCCGGTATCGTTCTCCGCCCGCGCGCGCAGGGTATCCAGCGTATAGATTTCTCCCGGCGGGAATGCGGGGCAGGGGCGGTATTGGGGGTCGGCCCTGATGCAGCCCGCGCCGCATAGCAGAACCGACTGCTGCGCGTCGGCATCGTTGAGCCACAGCCGCCCGCCCGGGGTTGCGATATAGCCGTCGATGCCTTCCTCGATATCGCTTTGCAGGTCGTCCAGCGACGGCACCTCGGTATCGGCGTCGCGGTTATAGGCGCCGTGGGTATGCCAGGACGCCAGCACCTCCAACCCGGCGGGCGCATCGCCGGGCGTGCAGCTATCGGCATTGCCGCGCGTCGCGGGGCTCGCCGCCAGCTTGCCGTTCGCATCGAACCCCAGCAGACCGCAATATTCGGCGCCGTCGGCGATCGAGCGCGGCTGAATGCGGTCGAGATGCGCCGCCGCGAACCGGTCGAGTTCGTCGGTCAGGGCCGCGCGGTCCTGCGCCGCCCCGTGCTGCGGCAACATCAGCGCAACGATCAGAATGAAAAGCCTGCCCATGGTGGCAGTGTACTGCGCCGTATGTGACTATCCAATTACGCTATGCAGTCCGAACCGGGGAGACGGAAATTGGCCAACGCGAACAATTCCATCAACTACATCGAATTCCCGATGACCGACAACGCCGGCACCAGGGCATTCTACGGCCAGGCCTTCGGCTGGGAATTCACCGACTGGGGACCGGGCTATATCAGTTTCACCGGCGCCGGAATCGAGGGCGGGTTCAACGGGCTGGGCGAAGCGGCCGTCGCCCCGCCTGGCGTCCTCGTCGTGCTTTACGCTGACGATCTGGCCGCGACCCTTGCGGCGGTCGAAGCCGCGGGCGGCAAGATCGTCAAGCCGATATACGACTTTCCGGGCGGCCGCCGCTTCCATTTTCTGGACCCCAACGGCACCGAGCTTGCCGTGTGGTCGGAATGACGATCAGTCCGGCGGCGTGAGCATGTCGCCGCAGCCGGCGCGGGTCGCCCAGTATTCCCAGGCCCGGTAAAACGCCTTGTGGTCGGGATCCATGTCCTGGCGCAGGGCGACCTCGCCCGGCGAGAGCGGTTTGAGCCCGCCGAATTGCAGCGCCGTCGTCAGGATGCGCGCATTGCGCGGCAGCATCACCGACACCCGCACCACTTCCGACAGGTTCCGCCCCGTCGCGGCGAAGCCGTGGCCGCGCATCAGCACGATCCGCTTGCCGGCAAGCTGTGCCGCGAGATCGCGGCCCTGGTCCATGTTGACGACCAGCAGGGTGGTGTCGCCGAAATTCTCGGCGATATCCCAGACCGGCGGCTCGGGCCCCATCAGCCCCGCCGAATGGATCACCGGCAGCAGCGCCTGGGTCGTGATGGTGTAGGGCAGCACTTCCTCGGCATGGCTGTGGACGACCGCGTTCGCATTCGGGTCGGCTTCATAGGCCGCGCCGTGGATGAATCGCTCGAGATAGGGATTGCGGGAATCGCCGCCGACCGGCGTGCCGTCGAGCCTGAATTCCATGATGTCGCTGCGCTGCACCAGCTCCGGGCTGCGCGAACACGACAGGAAGTAATGTTCCGGGTTCGCCGGGTTGCGCACGCTGACATGACCGTAGGCATCGACGACATCCTCGTTGGCGAGAATGCGGTTGGCGATAACGAGGTCGCGGAGCACGGGTTCGAGATCGGTCATCGGCGGGTCCCTTTTTCTTGTCGGCGGGCCGGTCGGTTGGTGACGCGCCCGTTATTTTGCTAGCCTCACTATACCGCATAAAAGGAGACGCAACATGACAGCAGCGCCGGCGAAAGATCCGATCACCGTCTCCCATTGGGGCGCCTACCGCGTCGCGACGTCGAACGGGCGGGTCACGGGGATTGCCCCGTTCGAATACGACCCCGAACCGTCGCCGATGATCCAGGCGATGCCGGGCGTGGTACATGCGGATTGCCGCATCGAACGCCCCATGATCCGCAAGGGCTGGCTGGACAACCGGCACAACAGCGACACGGCGGGACGCGGCACCGAGCCCTTCGTCGCGGTGCCGTGGGACGAGGCGCTGGATATCGCCGCGGCCGAGCTCGACCGGGTGCGCGGGGAACACGGCAACGAGGCGATTTTCGGCTCGTCCGGCTGGGCCAGCGCCGGCGCGTTCCATTCGGCGGCGACCCAGCTCAAGCGGTTCCTCAACGATATCGGCGGCTTCGTCGACCAGGTGACGAATTATTCCTTCGGCGCCGCCTCGGTGATCGTGCCGCGCGTGACGGGTTCGATGGAACCGGTGATGCGACCGACAAGCTGGCCGTCCATCGTCGCCAACACGCGCCTGATGGTCGCCTTCGGCGGGGTGTCGCCGAAGAACAGCCAGGTGTCGAAGGACGGCATCGGCCGCCACGAGACCCAGAACTATCTGCGCGACGCCCGCGCCGCCGGGATCGAGTTCGTCCAGATCAGCCCGGTCCGCGACGATTTCATCGACGAGCTCGACGCCGAATGGCTGGCCGCGCGGCCCAACACGGATGCGGCGGTGATGCTCGGCCTCGCCCACACGCTGGTGGCCGAAGGCTTGCACGATACGGATTTTCTCGCCCGCTACTGCACCGGGTTCGACCGCTTCCACGCCTATCTGACGGGCGCTGCCGACGGCGTCGCAAAGGATGCCGACTGGGCGGCGGCGATCTCCGGCATCGATGCCGGCACCCTCCGGGCGCTGGCGCGGCGCATGGCAGCGACCCGCACGATGGTCTCCATGAGCTGGTCGGTGCAGCGCAGCGACCACGGCGAACAGCCGTGCTGGATGGCGATCGCGCTGGCGGCCATGCTCGGCCAGATCGGCCTGCCGGGCGGCGGTATCGGCATCGGCTACGGCTCGAACGCCACCATCGGATTGCAGGCCTCGAAAATGCCGAATTTCGGCCTCGCCCAGGGCGGCAACGCGGTCGCCACATACGTGCCGGTGGCGCGCGTCGTCGACATGCTGCTGAACCCCGGCACCGACTACGATTTCAACGGCGAACGCCTGACCTATCCGGACATCAAACTGATCTACTGGGCGGGCGGCAACCCGTTCCACAAGCAGCAGGATCTCAACCGGTTCCTGAAAGCGTGGCAGCACCCGGAAACCATCATCGTGCACGAACCGTGGTGGACCCCCGCCGCGCGGCGCGCCGATATCGTCTTCCCGGTCACCACGACGCTGGAACGCAACGATATCGGATCCGGGCTGCGCGACCGGTTCTTCATCGCGATGCAGCAGGCGGTCCCGCCGGTCGGCGAGGCGCGCAGCGATTACGACATCTTCGCCGGGCTCGCAGGGCGGCTCGGCGTCCATGACGCGTTCACCGAAGGCCGAAGCGAGATGGACTGGCTGCGTCACCTATACGGCGTGGCGCGCAAGAGCGCCGGACGGCTCGACATCGACATGCCCGACTTCGATGCGTTCTGGGAAGACGGCTACCTGGAATTCGAAGCGCCGGCGGATTCGGGCGTGCTGTTCGAGGCGTTCCGCAACGACCCCGTCAAGGCGGCGCTGAAAACCCCGTCGGGAAAGATCGAACTCTTCTCGGAAACCATCGACGGGTTCGGCTATGACGACTGCCCCGGCCATCCGGCCTGGCTGGAGCCGGTGGAATGGCTGGGATCGGACAAGGCCGCGCGTCATCCGCTGCACCTGATTTCCAACCAGCCGCTGCGCCGCATGCACAGCCAGCTCGATTTCGGCGGCCCGAGCCAGGATACCAAGGTGGCGGGGCGTGAGCCGGTCTCGATCCACCCGGATGACGCAGCCGCGCGCGGGATCGGCGACGGCGACGTCGTCCGGATGTTCAACGACCGCGGCGCCTGCCTTGCCGGGGCTGTGATCACCGACCGGATCCGGCCCGGCGTCGTGCGGCTGTCGACCGGCGCGTGGCTCGACCCGCTGGATGCGGGCGATATCGGCAGCCTTGAAAAACACGGCAACCCGAACGTCCTCACAATCGACAAGGGATCGTCGAAGCTGGCGCAAAGCTGCATCGCGCAATCGGCGCTGGTCGAAATCGAGCGCTATGACGGCGACGTGCCGCCGATCACCGCCTACGACCGGCCGGCGACGGTGTAGGGAATGCGGTCGCGGTTCCCAAATCTTGTTCCCGCGGCCCTCATTCTGAGGCAGAGGCGGTGAAACGGACGAAGGTTCGCGCGCGTCTCGAAGGAGCCGGGGATCCGCTTTTCCGGCGCGCTCATGGTTGCCGCGGACCCTCGGTACAGCGACCGCGAAGCCGGGAAATAGCGGTTCCCGGACAAATTCGCCGCTTGTCATCCCGGGCGTGTCCCGGGATGACGACCCGCCGGTCAGTACGCCCCGCCGCGTACGAACCGGGCGATCCCGGC
>JAQCHR010000308.1 GCA_027619655.1 Pseudomonadota bacterium | reverse complement strand
TGCGAACTGATGGCGCGCGGGCATGAGGTTCGGCTGATGCCGCCGGCCTATGTGAAGCCCTATGTAAAGCGGCAGAAGAACGACGCGGCCGACGCGGCGGCGATCTGCGAGGCCGTGACCCGGCCGTCGATGCGCTTCGTGCCGGTACGCCCGGTTGCCAACCAGGCGGCGCTGATGCGGCACAAGGCGCGCGAATTGCTGGTCGGACAGCGCACGCAGGCACTGAACGCCTTGCGCAGCCATCTGGCCGAGATCGGCGTGATCGCGGCGCAGGGGCCCAACAACGCCCGGGCGCTCGCGGGTCTGGTCGCCAGGGGCCATGACGATATCCCCGAGGCGGTGCGGACTGCCCTGCTGCCGCTGACCGTCCAGATCGCGCAGCTCGACGGCCTGATCGACGACGCCGACCGGGCCATCGCCGCCGAAGCCAGGGCCGATCCGGTGGCGCGGCGGCTGATGTCGATCCCTGGAATCGGGCCGCTGACCGCCTCGGCGCTCGCGTCGAGCGTCGGCGATCCCGCCGCCTTCTCGGGCCCGCGCGAGTTCGCCGCGTTCCTCGGCCTCGTGCCGCGGCAGAACTCCTCGGGCGGCAAGCAGAAGCTCGGGCGGATATCCAGGATGGGCAACGCCTATTTGCGCAAGCTCCTGGTCGTCGGCGCCCACGCCGTGCTCTACCATCGCGCCCGGCACAGCGACCCCCTGCGCCAATGGGCATGCAAACTCATGGAAACCAAGCCGTTCAAGCTGGTCGCCGTCGCCCTTGCCAACAAGCTCGCGCGGCTCGCCTTCGCGATTATGGCGAGCGGCAAGTTCTATCGCGCGCGCCCGGCCTGAAGCGCGGACCAGCCCAACCTTATCTCGGGTGACCAAGAGGTGATGCGACGCATACGGACAGGTCCGTCAAGCCCGGTAAACTGGCTGCGCCTTCGAGCGCGATACGGTGATGGCGGCAAGCGGACCACGCGGACAAACATCAGGGCCAGTGGATTAATCCCCACAACAACAGGCCGAAGACATGACCGTACCCGAAACCGTCGCAACGCCAAACAAAACCCTTGATCCAGGGGCGCCGTCCAGACATGCGAGTTTACTAAATACACGAATTAGAAGATGCCGAATCGTCTGCGGTAGGGCGGCGAAGGTTGCGCACAAACGATCAACCCGCGCGGAGCGCCGGCAGGGCCGCCTTGGCCATGGCCAGCAGGTTCATGTCGCCGCCGCGGCGGCCCATGAACTGGACGCCGATGGGCAGGCCCTTCGGGCCGGTATAGACGGGCAGGGTGACCGCCGGGATATGGGTCCAGCTTGCCACGATGTTGAAACAGGGATCGCCGGTATAGGAGAGGCCCTCCGGCGCCTCGTCCGGGGCGCTGGGGGTCAGCAGGACGTCCACGTCGGCCATCGCGTCGACCAGCCAGGCGCGGCAGGCGGCGATGGTGGCCTGGGCGCGCTGGTATTCGGCCAGCGTGACCTTCAGCCCCGGCTCCAGGACCGTCTTCAGCAGCTCGTCGCTGATCCTGTCGGCGTGATGGGTGCGTTCCCAGGTCAGGCTGCGGGGGAATTCGAAGCCGGTGACGGTCTTGCCCGCCTCGGCGAAGCCGGCGAAGGGGCCTTCCAGCGGGAAATCCGTGACCCGCGCCCCGGCCTTCGCCAGCACGGCGGCGGCGTGTTCGATCCGTTCCTGCGTCGCCGCACTGGCGCGGTCCCACATCATCGTGCGGCAGAATCCGACCCGCAAGCCGGTCAGCGATCCTTCGGCAATCGGTTCGTGCGGCAGGGCCAGCACCCCGGCGCGGAACAGGGCGATGTCATCCAGGTCGCGGGCGTAGAGCCCGACCGTGTCGAAGCTGCGGGTATTCTCCTTCACCCCGTAGCCGGAAATCAGCCCGTATGTCGGCTTCCAGCCGAAACAGCCGCAGAAGGCGGCGGGGCGGATGACCGAGCCGCCGGTCTGGGTGCCGAAGGCGAGCGGCACCATCCCGTCGGCTACCGCCGCCCCCGACCCGCTGGACGAACCGCCGGGCGTATGCTTCGGATTGTGCGGGTTGGTGGTCTTGCCGGGATGGCGGCTGGCGAATTCGGTGGAGACCGTCTTGCCCATCAGCACCCCGCCGGACGCAAGGCTGAGCGCGACGCAGGGCGCATCCGCCATGGGCCGGTTGCCTTCGTATATGGGCGAGCCGTAGCCCGTGGGCAGGTCGGCGGTATCGATGATGTCCTTCACGCCGAAGGGGATGCCGTGGATCGACCCGCGCCGGGGCCCCTTGTCCAGCGCCCGCGCCTGTTGCAGCGCGAAGTCGCGGTCGAAAGCCTTCCAGGCGCCGACCACATCCTCGCGCGCGTCGATGCGTTCGATACAGCTGGCGACCAGCGCCTCGGCGGTCAGCGTGCCGGCCTCGATCCGTTTCGCGGCTTCCGTCGCGGTCAGTGCATTCGGTGTTTCCATCGGTTGACAGCCCCTTGCCAAAAAAGGTCAATAGCACCTGTAATTGTTCCCCCTTTGCATCATGGCCGCGACCTGCCGGGTTGACCAGCCATGAATATCCAGAACGAACGGAAATCGACTATGCCGTATACCGCCGCCTCATCCGCCCTTAACGGGTATACCGTCCTCGACCTGACCCGCGTCCGCTCCGGCCCGACCTGCGTGCGCCAGTTGGCCGACTGGGGCGCCGATGTCATCAAGATCGAGATGCCCGAGGCGCTGGAAGGCGGCGAGGGGCTGGGCGGCAAGCGGCACGGGCCGGATTTCCAGAACCTGCACCGCAACAAGCGCAGCGTGACCCTGAACCTGAAGGACAAGGACGGGCTGGCCCTGTTCATGAAGCTGGTCGAGAAGGCCGATGTGGTGGTGGAAAACTACCGCCCGGACGTCAAGAACCGGCTCGGCATCGACTATGAATCCCTGAAGAAGGTCAATCCGCGGATCATCCTCGGCAGCATTTCCGGCTTCGGCCAGGACGGCCCCTACCTGAAGCGCCCCGGCTTCGACCAGATCGCTCAGGGCATGGGCGGGCTGATGTCGATCACCGGCAATCCGGGCGAGGGGCCGATGCGCGTCGGCATCCCCATCGCCGATCTCTGCGCCGGGTTGCTGTGCTCGCAGGGCATCATGATCGCGCTGCTGGAACGCGAGAAATCGGGCCAGGGGCAGTGGGTCGATACCTCGCTGCTGGCGGCGCAGATCTTCATGCTGGATTTCCAGGCGGCGCGCTGGCTGATGGACAAGGACGTGCCGCAGCAGGCCGGCAACAACCACCCGACCAGCATCCCGACCGGCGTGTTCAAGACATCCGACGGGCATATCAACATCGCGGTCGCCGGGCAGGTCATCTGGGAACGGTTCTGCGCCACGATGGGCGCGCCGGACCTCAACACGGTGCCGGACTATTCGACCGGCGCGCTGCGCTCGCAGAACCGCGACGCGCTGAACGCGGAAATCAACGAGCGCACGCAGCACAAGACCAGCGCCGCATGGATCGACATCTTCAACGAGGCGGGCGTGCCGGCGGGGGAAATCAATTCCATCGACCAGGTCTTCTCCGACCCGCAGGTCAAGCATCTGGGCATGGCGGAAAGCGTTTCGTCGGCGGCCATCGGCCACGATATCGAACTGGTGTCGCAGGCGATAAAGATGAGCCGCACGCCCAGCCGGATCGCCTCCGCGCCGCCGGAACGCGGCGAGCATTCCGACGAGATATTCGCCGGCCTGGGCTACAGCGCGGCGGAGATCGCCGCCCTGCGCAGCCGTAACGTCATCTGAAGAAACGCGGGCACCCCCCTCAATAAACAAAGGAAAGCGGCATCATGCTCACCGATAAAATGATTTCCGAAAAACGCGGCCCCGTCGGAATCATGACGTTCAACAATCCCGAACGCCTGAATGCCGTGTCGATGGACATGTGGGAGGGCGTGGTCGAGATCCTGGAGGATTTCCGCAACGACAACGCGATCCGCGTCGTGGTCCTGAAGGGCGCGGGGTACAAGGCCTTCGTCTCCGGCGCCGATATCTCGAAATTCGAAAACGAGCGCGCCTCGCAGGAAGCGGTGGAAAAATACGCCATCGCGGTGGACCAGGCCTATGACGGCATCCATTCCTTCCCGAAGCCGACCATCGCCATGATCAACGGCTATTGCATCGGCGGCGGGCTCGGCATCGCGGTGTCCTGCGACCTGCGGATCTGCGCCGACAACGCGCGCTTCGCGGTGCCGGCGGCAAAGCTGGGCCTCGGCTACGGCTACGCCCATATCCGCAAGCTGAGCAATATCGTCGGTCCGTCCTTCACCAAGGAAATCTTCTTCACCGCGCGGCAGTTCAACGCCACGGAAGCCCGCGAAATGGGCCTGGTGAACCGGGTCGTCCCGGCCTCCATGCTGCAGGCCTATGTCGATGATTACGCCAAGACAATCGGCGGCAACGCGCCGCTGACCGTGGCGCAGGTCAAGCATACGGTCGGCGAAATCGTCAAGGATCCGGCGGACCGGGATATCGAGAAATGCGCGGCGATGGTCAAGGCGTGCTTCGACAGCGCCGATTACGCCGAGGGCCGCAAGGCCTTCATGGAAAAGCGGAAACCCGTCTTCAAGGCACGGTAACGGCGCAACGGTAGACTGCGCAGGAAGAAAACGCTTCGGCGCTTCCTGCGGTCGAACCGGCGCCCGCGATCAGCCGCGGGCCGGGTACGCGGCGCCGCGAATCAGCCGGGGCTGGACAGGCTGACGGCTTTCAGCCCCTTCGCATCGTTGACTTCCTCGTAGTTGATTCGCTGCCCCTCAACCAGTGGGGGCATGCCGGCGCGCTCAACTTCGGTGATATGAACGAAGGCGTCTTTCCCGCCGGTGTCGGGGGTGATGAAGCCAAAACCTTTGGTCGGGTTGAACCACTTTACTGTCCCGGTAGCCATGTACTCGTCTTCCTTTCGATGTCAATCCGGCGGACTTCCTGCATTCTGTGCCGGATTGAGGGCTCTGCACCGTTTTGCCGAGACACAGCCGGATCCCGATACCCGGCCGGGTAAGGGGGCCGTCGTGTGCCGCAACTCACGCATTCGATGCACAGGAATTATTCTATGCCGCTTCAATTTGAAGGGGCAAGTATTTTTTCGCAGGGTTTGTCAATGGAGTTATTCGTCGCAGGCAGGGCAAACGGGTGAACCCGATT
>JAQCHR010000307.1 GCA_027619655.1 Pseudomonadota bacterium | reverse complement strand
TGGTCGCCTTCGAAAAGCTGGTTTCCGGCTGGCCGGAAGTCCGCGAATGCCACATGCTGGCCGGGGAAACCGATTTTCTGCTGAAAATCGTCGCCCATGACTGGGACGCCTATAACCGCTTCCTGACGGCGCAACTGACGGCCGCGCCCAATGTCAGCCAGGTCAAATCGGCGCTGGCGATCCGCCGTTCCAAACAGGAAGCCGGCGTCCCCATCAAGACGGATTGAAGCCGCCCGCAAACCGCGTGGCGATTGACGCGGCGGGCACCCTGTTTTAGGTTCAATCCCAGCGATTTCATCCATATTCCGGGCAGGAAAATCCATGCAACAGACCATGCCGACGACCCGCGCTGACACCACCGCCGACCTTTCTTCGCGCCTTGCCGCCGCGGCGGTCGCCACGCTGCTGGGCGCCTTCATGCTGATCGGCGTCGGATTCGCGCATTCGGATATTCTGCACAATGCGGCGCATGATTCGCGCCACACCTTCGCCTTCCCCTGCCACTAGGCATGTTGCCATGATCCGGCGAGTTCTATTCGCGGCGATCCTGGCCGGGCTGGTTGCCGGAATTGTCGTCACCGGTGTCCAGCAGACCCGCATTACACCGCTTATCCTGCATGCGGAAAGCTATGAAGCGGCCACGCCCCCCGCGGCGGGGGGCCACAGCCATGCCCATGAGGCCGCGCCGCACAGCCATGACGCAGCACACCACAGCCACGACGCCGATGCCTGGGCACCGGCAGACGGGATCGAGCGCACGGCGTTTTCCCTGCTGGCGAATGTCCTGACCGCGATCGGGTTCGGTTTGCTGCTTACGGCCGGCTTTGCCCTGTACGGCAAGCCCGTCGGCGCCACGAAGGGCGTTCTTTGGGGACTCGCCGGGTTCGGCGCCTTCTGGCTGGCGCCGGCGCTGGGCCTGCCGCCGGAACTGCCGGGGCTGCAGGCCGCCGAATTGAGTGATCGCCAGGCCTGGTATGCGGGAACGGTCATCGCAACGGGCGGCGGCATCGCGATGCTGGCCTTTTTGCGCAGCCGGGCCGCAAAAGGCCTTGGCGCGCTGCTGATCTTCATCCCGCATGTCATCGGTGCGCCGCATCCCGAAACCCTGGGCGGCAACACGCCGCCGGAGCTGGCGGCGATGTTCGTGATGGCGTCGCTGCTGGGCGCGGCCGTGCTGTGGGTCGTCCTCGGCGGCGTCAGCGGATACCTGTATGACCGCCTGGCGAAAACGGCCTGATCCGCTTGCCGGATGACGACGACCATATCCCGCCGCCGGGCGACACCGCCCGCAGCCTGATCCGCCGCGCGGACCGTGCCACGCTGGCGACACGGATGCGCGACACGGATGGCGAGCCTTATGCCTCGCTGGTGCTGACCGCGGCGGCGCATGACGGATCGCCCGTCCTGCTGATTTCCGGCCTGGCGGAGCATACGAAGAACATCGCGGCGGATCCGCGCGTTTCCCTGCTGTTCGACGGGACAGCGGGATATGACGATCCCTTGACCGGGCCGCGCGTCTCGGTCCAGGGCCGCGCCATCGCCACCGACAGCGAAACCTTGCGTGACCGGTTTCTTGCCCGGCACCCCGCCGCCGCCATGTATGCGGGGTTCGGCGATTTCGCCTTTTACGCGATCGAAACGGAACGCGCGCATCTCGTTGCGGGATTCGGGCGAATCGACTGGATTACGGCGGATGACCTGCTGTTCGATTCGGACCCGGCGGCCGGCCTGGCAGCGCGCGAACCGGATATCGTGGAACACATGAACACGGATCATGCCGATGCCATCGCCCTGTACGCCCGGGTCCTGCTGGGCTGCGCCGGCGATGACTGGCGCATGACCGGCATCGACCCGGAAGGCATTGATATGGCGTGCAAAGAAAATTCCGCGCGCCTGACCTTTGACGGCCCGGTCCTGAACGCGGACGATGCCCGCCTGGCGCTGGCGACGCTGGCGAAGCGGGCGCGGCAATCCGCCACGTAAGAAATGTGACATATCCGACCGCTTGGCGGTTGATTTCCGCTGTAACCGGCCGATATCCTCCGCTACCCGATTTTGTAATGCATTTGGGGGTCTTTCGGCTTTCGGATTTTGGCGATTGTCGGTGAAGTCGCATTCCAGCCGGGATGCGGGGGGAAGTATTTTTTAATCAGCGGTCGTTCGGAGGAACCATACGTGCCACACATCAGCAAGTACGGGCTGGACAAACATGGCGTCATCAATAGCGCGAATGCCTATTGGAATCAGGGGGCGGAAGCCCTTTATGAGGCGACGATCCGTCTGGGTCTCGGCACCGTCTCGGAAGGCGGCGCATTATCGGTCAATACCGGCAAATACACCGGCCGTTCGGCAAACGACAAGTTCATCGTCGATTCACCGGTCAGCCACGACAATATCTGGTGGGGACCGGTCAACAAGCCGATTTCGCCGGAACGCTTCGATGCGATGGAAGCGAAGATGCTGGCTTATTACCAGAACCGCGACCTGTATGTGCAGGATCTCTATGCCGGCGCCGACCAGGGCTATCGCCTGTCGGTGCGCGTCATCACGGACAGCCCGTGGCACAGCCTGTTTGCGCGCAACATGTTCATCGAGGTTCCCGACAGCGAACGCCAGGATTTCGTGCCGGAACTGACGATCATGCATGCGCCGATGATGCAGGCCGCCGGCGCCGCCGACGGCGTGAATTCCGAAGCCTTCATCCTGATGAATTTCGATCGCCATATGGTCCTGATCGGCGGCACGCGCTATGCCGGCGAAATCAAGAAGTCGGTATTCGGCTATCTGAACTATATCCTGCCGGAGCGCGGCGTATTGCCGATGCATTGCTCCGCCAACCAGGGCGATGACGGTGCGACCAGCATCTTCTTCGGCCTGTCCGGCACCGGCAAGACGACCCTGTCGGCCGACGGTACCCGCGCGCTCATCGGCGATGACGAGCATGGCTGGTGCGACAACGGCGTCTTCAACTTCGAGGGCGGCTGCTACGCCAAGGTCATCAACCTGTCGCAGGAAATGGAACCGGAAATATACGCCACCACCAAGCGTTTCGGCACGGTGCTGGAAAATGTCGTGCTGGATCCGCATACCCGTGTGCCGGATTTCAACGATGGCAGCCTGGCGGAAAATTCCCGCGCGTCCTACCCGATCGATTTCATCGACAATATCGTGGTGAGCGGCAAGGGTGGCCAGCCGGCCAATGTGGTGATGCTCACCGCCGATGCCTTCGGCGTCCTGCCGCCGATCAGCCGGCTTTCGGCCGATCAGGCGATGTACCACTTCCTGTCGGGCTACACCGCCCGCGTCGCCGGCACCGAACGCGGCGTCACCGAACCGCAGGCCACGTTCTCGACCTGTTTCGGTGCGCCCTTCATGCCGCGGCATCCTTCGGTCTATGCCAAGATGCTGGGCGAACGCATCGCCAAGACGGGCGCGCGCTGCTGGCTGGTCAATACCGGCTGGTCCGGCGGTTCCTACGGCACCGGGTCGCGGATGAAGATTTCGCATACCCGTTCCATGGTCCGTGCGGCGCTGGACGGCCGGCTGGCCCAGGTAGCGGAAACCAAAGACCCGAATTTCGGCATGCATGTGCCGGATGCCTGCCCCGATGTTCCGTCCGACGTATTGCAGCCACGCAACACCTGGCAGGACAAGTCAGCCTATGATTCGACCGCCGGCGACCTGCGCGGCCGGTTCGAAGCGAACTTCAAGCAGTTCGAATCCTATGTCGATGATGGCGTCAAGAAAGCGGGTATCTACAAGGCGGCGTAATACGACCCTACCCGAATATCCTATCCGCGAACACGGCAATGACGGCATAACGCGCCGTCTTGCCGGTTCCGGTCAGGATTACAAAAACCCAGAAATTCACCCGCAGGATTCCAGCCACGAAGGTGAGTGGGTCGCCGATGACCGGCAGCCAGGCAAACAGCAGCGACCACGACCCGAAGCGGCGGAACCGGTCCGACGCGCGGGCCAGCGTTGCCGCCGAAACCGGAAACCAGCGCCGATCCTGCCAGTGCAGGCAGTAGCGCCCCAGCACCCAGTTCACGACAGCGCCCAGCGTATTGCCGAGGCTGGCGACCGCGACCAGCAGCACCAGTTCCGCACCATCCGCCACGCTGAGCGCCGCCAGAACCGCTTCGGAGGAAACCGGAATCAGCGTCGCGGCCAGCAATGCCGTTGCAAAGAGGCCCAGATAGCCCGCCATCGATCCGCCGCGGCAGCGCTTATTTAAGCTCGAGGATCAGCGAGGGCGGCGTATCGCGCATCGACTGGATCCGCCACTGGTAGACCTTGGGCGATCCTTCCTCCCGCGATTGCTGGGCGTTGTGCGAGACAACCTTCGCATTCGTCCAGACGCGGAAAACCCCGCGCACGTCGAAGCCGTAATCGATCAGTGCATCGACAAGGTTTTTCGGCGGCCGGCTGCCGAAGACCTCGATCAGCCCGTCCTTGCGCCGTTTCACGCCCAGGAACAGCGCATTGGACCGCACGAAACTGAAGGTCCTTTCCTTCACGATATCGCCCTGCCGGTCGAATTCGACGCCGTACATGGCGCCTTCCAGGTGCTTGATCTTCTTGAAGCCGGAATCGCGGGCAAGATCGCGTTCGTAGATCGCGGCGTTTTCCGCCAGGTTTTCCTTTGTCACCTCGCCGAAGCTGAGCTTGCGCAACAGCGTCACCGCCAGCAGGTTTCCGTTGTAGCGGAAGGCGAACTTGCCGCTCTCGTCGATATTCAGGTCGGCCTCGAACTTCGCCGGCACATAGCAGCTGCTGGCAAGCAGCAGGACCGCAAGCAGGGGCAGGACACGTATGATCATGCGTGCGGCACGGCCACCCCGACCATGCAGTCCCGCGTGACGAGACCGGCCAGCGCCGCTTCGTCCATCCCGTCGGTCCCTTCGGGCCGCATCGGCAGCACCATGTAGCGCATGTCGGCGGTGCTGTCATGGACCCGCAATTCGACATCGCCGCCCAGCGCCGTGCCGAATTCGGACAGCACCTTGCGCGGCTCGCTGATCGCGCGGCGGCGATAGCTGCGCGACTTGTACCAGTCGGGCGGCGTGCCGAGCAGCATTTTCGGATAGCAGGAACACAGGGTGCAGACGATCAGATTGTGGACCTTCGGCGTGTTTTCCATCACCAGGATCGGGATCGGGCCGATTTCCATACCGATT
>JAQCHR010000306.1 GCA_027619655.1 Pseudomonadota bacterium | reverse complement strand
CCAGACCCCATCAGAGCCTCTTTGGTCTGTGCAGGTGTGTGGCCCGGCGGGACGGCGACAGGCTGTGCCCTGATATTCCGCGCCTTCAGGCCACCGACGATTGCCGTCGTCATATCTGCGGAGAGCGCATTGCCGGAGGCCGTGACAACGTCAAAGGGGTTGCCGAACCCGCCCCGCGACAGGCCGACGAAGTCGGGTGTCTTGCCGTTGTCGACGATGTAGCTGCGGCGGTCCTGGACGGCGACGGCGACGGTCTTGTCCGTGCTGACATCCCAGTTCGCATCCGGGTATGCATAGTCGTGTTTGACGCCGATGGCGCAGCCGCTTGTCAGTATCGCGAATGCCAGCGTGATCAGGATCGGGCGCATCGGTATTCCTTTGTGTGGGTGATGGTTCGAAGCGACGACTTTTCCCATAAAATTAGCAGAGTGATTGGGGCAGTAAAATACTTGTAGTCGAAAATTGGAGCGATTCCACTGCTAGGTTTTTAATTTCTCGAGATCCGCGGACGGATGGTAAAAGGACCTCGGGGCGCGGGGGAAAATTCGGTGTCCGACGCTTCGAAAACCGTGTGTATCGCCGCAGCCGCATCGCAGTCGCGGTACGGCGGCTGCGGCGCCATCATAACTTTGCCGGTTTATCAGGTATTCAAAATTTAATAGAATCAATGCACTTTCATCCGCATGTGATAAAATGGTTGAAATAACGAATCGGATTTGTTATACATTTGTCGGTTGGCGGTCCCGCTGTAATGGCTCGTCATATTTCGCTTGAAATTTTCACTGCAGTGCACCATTATATTGTGCAGTGCAGTATTTTGTTGAATCGGGTAAGAATCATGAGCCAAGCTAAGCAGAAAGTCCTCAATATCACGCGTCTGTTCAACCATGGACCGTCGCCGTTCCGTACCTGCCAGTGGCCGCACGGCGAGCCGGCAACGAAGGAATTCCACTTCTGCGGCGACAAGACGCTTGAAGGCTATTCCTATTGCCCGAAGCACGTTGAAATGGCCTATCGTGAGCCGGAGCCGCGCCGCAAGGTCGCTTAAGGCACCGCACGATTTAAACCGGCTATTGCGATGATAGTCGGTGACCGGACGGTCAACGATTGATAAGCTGCCTCCTTTCTGGAGGCAGCTTTCTTTCGTGAGGGCCAAATGATTGTACAGACCGCGCCGGATGGCGCTCCCCGCTTTGTCATTCGTATGTGCGAACATACCGCCTTGTCCGATCGCTTCGCCGACGCCTTCGGCAATGACCGTTTCGCGCCGGTCGACGACCCGGCCGCCCGGTTCATTATCGCCAATCACGATGCGGGCTGGGCTGAGCTCGATAACGAATTCCGCATCGATCCGGCGACCGGCTATCCCTATAACCTGACGGAAACGCCCTTCGAACTGATCATGGGCACCAGCAGGGGCTCGCCCGATTTCAACGAAGCCCACGATCCGTTTTCCGGTCTGCTGTCGAGCATGCATTCCTGGGGGCTGTATAACGGCCGCTACGGCTTGTCGGATATCGTCCTGCTGGACAAGGTCGCGGAGCAGAACGTGCCGGCGGCCGAACAGATGCTGGCTCATGAAGAAACGCGCCAGGAGCGGTTGAAGGAAGCCCTTCGGGATTCACCCGACACCCGCGAAAAGGTCGCCGGCGACCGTTTGATGCAGGCATACAAGCAGCTACAGTTTTTCGATACGCTGGCGCTGTATTTCAACCGCACCCATGAAGGCGGACGTTCCGAAGCGGTCTTCCCCCATGTGCCGGTGTCGGAGACGGAGGATGTCGACGTTACGGTGACGCCGCTTGGCGATAGTACCTACCGCGTCGCCCCGTGGCCGTTTGACGGCGATCGCCTGACGGTCTCCTTCGACGGCCGGTATATGCAGCCGGAACCCGGCAACGACCGTTCTCCGTCCGCAGCCGGTTTGCCGGTCGATGCCCAGTCGGTGATGATGATCGCGGGCTGACCGCGAAGACAGTCCCGACGCAGATATTTCAACAGGCTTTTGCCCGCTTCGCCGACCTGCGGTAATGTCCCCCGAACGGAGGCACCAGCGTGTTCGCAAAAATCATCGGCGTCGTGACGGCGATCATCATCTTTTTTCTCTATTTTCGTTGGCGTGGCACCGATCCGGTCCTCGAGACACTGCTGGGCATTCTGCTGGCACTGCTCGGGGGAGCCTGGGCCTGGTGGGTCACCGGACGGCGCCAGCAGCGCCTGCAGAGAGACAATCTTCCGCCCGTCGACCCGGATCCGCCGCAATGACCGGCATCGAAGGCCGCAAGCGGGAACATATCGATACCGTTCTCAACGAAGATGTCTCCTCGAAGGGCGTAACGCCGGGGTTCGAAGCGTATGTTTTCGAACACGTCGCCCTGCCGGAAATCGACCTTGGCGCCGTGGATACCGGCTGCACCGTTTTCGGCAAGCGCCTGTCATCGCCGCTGCTGATTTCCAGCATGACCGGCGGCACGATGATTGCCCGCGACATCAACATGCGCCTGGCCGAGGCTGCGCAGTCGCTGGGGATTGCCATGGGGGTCGGCTCTCAGCGCGCGGCGATCGAGGATGCCACATTTGCCGATACCTTCGATGTCCGCCCGGTGGCGCCGGATATCCTGCTTTTCGCGAATCTCGGCGCTGTGCAGCTTAATTACGGATATTCGGTCGATCAGGCGCGGCGTGCGGTGGACATGATCGGCGCCGATGCGTTGTTCCTTCATCTCAATCCGTTGCAGGAAGCCGTGCAGAACGGGGGGGACCGCAACTGGTCCGGTCTGTACGGAAAAATCGGCGCGCTGGTCGATGCGATCGACGTGCCCGTGGTGATCAAGGAAGTCGGCAACGGTATTTCAGGCCGCCTCGCGCGGCGGCTGGTCGATGCCGGCGTCGCGGGCATCGATGTTGCCGGTGCCGGCGGCACGAGCTGGAGCGAGGTCGAGGCTTATCGCCAGAAAGATCCGGTTGCACGGCGAGTCGCCCATGCCTTTGCCGGATGGGGTATACCGACGGCAGATGCGCTGACGGAAGTCTGCGCGGCAGTGGACGAAACGCCGGTCTTCGCGTCGGGCGGTATCCGGTCCGGCATCGATGCCGCCAAGGCGATCCGGCTCGGGGCTTCGCTGGTCGGGATGGCGGCACCGGCGCTGGGATCGGCGACAGAAACGGCCGCGGCGGCGACCGATGCGCTGGTTGCGACCATAGAAGAGCTACGCATCGCGATGTTTTGTACGGGGAGTCAGGATTTGAATGCTTTGAAATCTGCGGTGATGCGCCGCGTATCGGATGGCAGTTTCGTATGAGCGGGAGGAAAGACCTGCCGCCCCAGCCGGTGCGCGAAGCCGGTACCAAGGCGGTTCGCCCGTGGGATGCGGCGACGATCATCATCTGGCGTCAGCGTGGCCGGCGTATCGAAGTGTTGATGGGGGAACGGCACCGCGCCCATTCGTTCCTGCCGCACCGCTATGTTTTTCCGGGCGGGCGTGTCGATGCGGGCGATGCGCGGGTGCGTGCCGGATCGGAAATGGCCCCCGCGGTGGCGGCGCAGCTTGCCCGTACCACCCGGAACGGCCGCGCGCGGTCGATCGGCGTGGCGGCGATCCGCGAGACGTTCGAGGAGACAGGGCTGATTATCGGTGCCGCCGACCCACTGCCGCACCGGCCGCCGCCCAAAGGCTGGGATCCGTTTTTCGGGGCCGGCTACGCTCCGGCGCTCGATCGGCTGGATTACATCGCGCGGGCGATCACGCCGGTGTTTCGGCCGATGCGTTTCGATGCGCGCTTTTTTATGGTCGAGGCACGCGACGTGGTCGGCGATCTGCAGGGGTCCGGAGAGCTCGAAAACCTGGAATGGATATCGATCAAGGAAACCCAGGACTTCGAACTTGCCATGGTGACACGGAATATTCTGGCCTATGCCGAAGGCCTCATCAAAGACCCGCCGCGTCAGTCCACTTCCCGCAGGATACCGTTCTTCAAGCATTACGGCGGCGGACACCACCTGATCCTGCAATAGCGGCGGCCGGGCGACCGGCGGGCGAACCGGCCCGGGGTGCTACATATTCATCACGTCGGGTTTTTGCCGGGCGAGCTGACGCAGCAGGAAGGTCCAGCCGCGCCCGAACATCTTGTCGTTGAACAGATATTCCTTGGTGCGCTGGCTGCCCTCGGCGGAGGGCGGCGACAGTCGGCCTGCCGCCATCGCCATCAGCAGCATTTCCGCCTCTTTTTCCATCGTATCCGCAAGTATGACGGCTGCCGGGACCGAGGTTGCGGCGGCCAGCAGCCCGTGATTCTTGAGAACCATGCAGGACCGCCCGCCAAGCGCGCGCGCCATCGCGGCGCCGGGCTCCTTGCCGAGCGCGACACCATCGTCCTCGTCGAACAGAACGCATTCGTCATGGATGCGCGCGCCGCCCTGGGTGATCGTCTGAATGTTTTCCCCCAGCGCGCTCAGCGCGGTGACGTGTTTGGCATGGGTATGCAGAATGCAGGTTACGTCGGGCCGCGCGGCATAAATCTGCGTGTGGATATGAAGCGTCGGGTTTACATCGACATCTTCGCCCGACAGCACGTTGAGTTCGAAATCGGCTTCGTGGATCAGGTCCGGCGTGACTTCTCCGAAGCCGAAATTATGGACGTGGAACAGGAATGTCTCCGCGCCGGGCAGGCGCGCCGTGAGATGGCTTCCCATTCCGCTGGGCTGCCCCAGCATGTCGACCACGTGAAACGCGAAAAGAAGCTCCTGGCGCAACTGCGCAAGGGCGTCATCCGGATCGATTTGCCGGATACTGGGCATACGCACGATCTGACCGGTCATGGCGATTGTCCTTTCGGGGAAGGGCTATTTTTTGACGAGTTTGAGTTTGCGGTTCAGTACCGAGATAGCCTCGGCGAGCGAGGCACTGCGTTTCAGCCTCTCGCGTCCGTGGAACACCAGGAATTCCCATTTTTCCGCAGATGTGAGCCGCTTGATGACGGTAAATGATGGCTGGCGGCTGTTATTGCGATAGATCAGGAAGGCGGCCATCGTGGGCTCGTGGCGGATGGCATAATCCTTCCATTCGCCGCTTGTTACCCGCCGGCTGTAGACGGTGAGTATCTGGTCGAGTTCCCGCTTGTTGAAACATATATCGGGGACGGCGCGCCGGGCGGCGCGCTTGTATTCGGCAAGGCTGACAACAGTTGTCATCGGTGCCAGCTGAACCCCTCAATGTAACGATACGGTGCCTCCGATTATCCCCATTTCCTCCCGCG
>JAQCHR010000305.1 GCA_027619655.1 Pseudomonadota bacterium | reverse complement strand
AATGCAACGCCAGAAGGCGTTCAGAGCAAATTGATGCGCATGTTTTCGCGGGCCACGATCGCCCCCGGCCAGACAGAGCGCGATTCGGCTTCCAGCTGTTCCATGAAGCCGTCTTCGTGATCCGGATCATGATGGAAGATGGCCAGCATTTTGGCATCCGCGGCGCGCGCCAGGCGCACGCCTTCCTGCCAGGTCGAATGTCCCCAGCCGACCTTGCTGGGAAATTCGTCATCGGTATAGGTCGAATCGTAGATCACCAGATCCGCGCCTTCGATCAGCGCCAGCACATTTTCGTCCGGCTTGCCCGGAACGTGTTCCGTATCCGTGACGTAACACATCGCCTTGCCCTTGTATTCGACCCGGTAACCCGTCGCGCCGAAGGGGTGGTTCAGGGGCATGGTCCGGATCTGGATGTCGTTATACAGCTTGAAGTTTTCGCCAGCCTTGAAGTCTTCGAATTCCAGCGAACTGCGCATCGCCTCCAGCGGCACCGGGAATGTCGGCGTGGTCATCTGTCCGGCGAGGATGCGCTTGATACCCCCGTCTTCGCTGACATGCCCCGCCATGATCGTGAAGGAACTGCCTTCGTGAAACGCAGGGGAAAAAAACGGGAACCCGTTGATATGGTCCCAATGCGTATGCGACAGCAACAGATGCGCGTCATACACATTCTTGCGCATCAGCCAATGGCCCAGATTCCGGATTCCTGTCCCGGCATCGAATATCAGACTCCGGCCGCCACACGCGACTTCGACGCAGCTGGTGTTCCCGCCGAACGCGACATGCTTCGGGGACGGCGTGGCGATGCTGCCGCGACACCCCCAGAACTTGACCTTGAAACTCATTGCCCGAGACCTTCCGTTACCTTGTCTGCCCCACCCTGAATACTAGAACGGATCCCGATTAGCACAACCCTATAATCCTGTAAGCTACCCCGTCATCAGTACCGCCGCAAAACGCCGAAACCTTGAGAACCCCCGATGGTCCCGCAACAGGGTATCCGATGCTTTCAGTCAATGACTGAATCTCGAAGCGGTGCTGTGACGCTGGTCACTACCTGTGACATTTTATTAAAATTTCAACGACACCAGCACCGCCCGAGCCGGCAAGACCGCATCGGCCGGGTCGGTTTCCGCCACCCCGGCCCGGCGATCAGATCGTGAACTGAAGGTCACCCAGACGCTTGGTAAGCTTCATGTTTTCCGCATAGTCGATGGGCACGGCGATCAACGCCGGCCCGTCCTGCGCGAAGGCTTCGGAAAGCGCCCCTGGCAGTTGGTCGGCGGCGGTGAGGGTCTTGCCCCACATCCCGAAAGACTGCGCCAACAGCTCGAAATCCGGATTGCCGAACTTGAGTTCGGAATGCCTGCCATTGAAGTGGTTCTGCTGCTTCCACTTGATGAGGCCGTATTCGCCGTCGATCCAGACCATGATCACCGCGTTCAGCTTGCGCCGGACCATGGTTTCCAGGTCCTGCACGTTCATCAGGAACCCGGCATCGCCGCAGATCGCCAGAATCTTGCGGTCCGGCAGTGCGATCTTCGCGCCCATCGCGCCGGGCAGGGCGAAGCCCATGGAACAGAAGCCGTTGGAGATCAGGCAGGTGTTCGGGGTGTCGCACTGGTAATAGCGGGAAATCCACATCTTGTGGGCGCCGACATCGCTGAGCAGGATGTCTTCCGCGCCCATGGCTTCGCGGACGTCCCAGAGAACCTTCTGCGGCTTCATCGGGAAGGATGCATCGTCCTTTTCCATCGCGAAATCGGCGAGGATGGTATCGCGCATCTTCTTGTGGTCATTGATGTCGAACAGCGGCAGCTTGCCCTCATTGTCGAAGCGGACATTGAGTTCTTCATTGATCTGCCACAGCGCATCGGCCACATCGGACACGATGTCGACTTCCACCGGATAATCGGAATCGACCTCGGCCGGCCAGAAATCGATATGCACGATCGTCTTGCCGCCCGACTTGTTCCAGAATGCCGGCGAGAATTCGACCAGGTCATAGCCGATCGAAATAATCACATCGGCCGCTTCCGTTGCGGCGATGATGTGGTCGCGGCCCTGCAGTCCCATGGTAAACAGGCAGTGCGGATCGGTCCGCGGGATCGCGCCCTTGCCCATGAAGGTGTTGACGACGCCGATACCGGACTTGTGCGCCAGCCGCAGCAACTGCTGCGCGGCGCGTTTGCGGACCGCGCCGTTACCGGCAATGATCAGGGGCTTCTTTGCCGCCGCAATAATATCGACCGCCTGCTTGATCGCCTTGTGATCGGCGGCGGGACGGCGGGTCTTGCCTGTTTTCATCGGCGACAGGTTGACATCGTTCTCGGCGATATCTTCCGGGAGCTCGATGACCGTGGCGCCGGGCTTTTCCGCTTCCGCGATCTTGAATGCCTTGCGCACGACTTCGGGAATGTTCCGTTCGTCATAAATTGCCTGCGCCCATTTGGAGATCGGCCGGAACATGGCGATCGCGTCCATGTTCTGATGGCTCTCCTTGTGCAGCCGCGTCGTGGACGCCTGGCCGATGATGGTCACAACCGGCGCGCGGTCCATGTTCGCGTCGGCGACACCGGTCACCAGGTTGGTCGCCCCCGGCCCGAGCGTCGCCAGGCAAACGCCCGACTTACCCGTCAGACGGCCATAGACATCCGCCGCAAAAGCCGCCGCCTGCTCATGCCGGCACAGCACAAAGTCGATCGGGCTGTCGTTCAGGGACAGCATCGTGTCGGCGTTTTCTTCGCCCGGGATGCCGAAAATATACTCAACGCCCTCGTTTTCGAGACAGCGCACAAATAAATCAGAAGCCTTCATTAAAGATCCCCTCTTTCCTCTGGCAGATTATTCAAGAAATTCGCCCCATGCCGCAGTATGCCGCACGAAGTCTTTTGGTTAAAGCGAACAATACGTTTCCCGCCGGGTTCAGCCATTTTCATGGATGCAGCCGTATCGTAATGCGCCGGTTCTTTTCCCTGTTCCCGGGGATGACTTCCCCGAACAGGTCCCGATTCGGATATTTCGGCTTCACATCGGCATAACCGGAAGCCTTCATCCGGTCCGGCTGGGAGCCGACCCCGATGAGATAGCGGACAACGCCGGTGGCCCGCGCCGTGGACAATTCCCAGTTCGACGGGAATTCCGGCGTATTGATGGGTGAATCATCCGTGTGCCCTTCGACATCGACGTAATAAAGGTCGTAGGGCGGTTGCTCCAGCTGGTAGGAAATCTCGATCAGGATCTGTTCGGCCTGTGGCAGCAGCTCCGCGGAACCCGGCTTGAAAAACGACTGGCTGGCGAACTCGATCACGACACCGGCCTCGTCGAATCCGGTCTGCACTTCCTGCTGATCGATCTGCACCCTTTCCAGGATGGTATTCAGGTTCTGCGACAGATTGAACAACGGTCGCTTGGGCGCTTCCTCCGCGCCCAGCTTGTCCTTGATTCCCGCCATGGCCTCTTCGAATTTCGGAAGGTCGATTTTCGAGAACGACACCAGCATGACGAAGAACGCCATCAGCAATGTGATCGCATCCGCATAGGTCGTCATCCAGCTTTCATCTTCTTCCGGCGGATCATTGACACGTTTCGCCATCACCGGTCCTTCATCTGCTGGTCGATGTTGAAGCGGATCGACGGGTCGAGGAAGCTGTTCATCCGATCCTGGATGAAACGCGGGCGGCGCTTTTCCGCCAGCAGGGCAAAGCCCTCCACCATGAGTTCGTGGCGGAAGCGCAGGATTTCCTGGCGCTGTTGCAGCTTGTTGGCCGCCGGCACGAACACCATCCGGGCAAGCATCACGCCGTAGAGCGTCGTGTTCAGGGCGACCGCGAGGCCCGGCCCCAGCATTTCAGGATTGCTGCCCATGGCATCCAGCATCACGATCAGCCCGATCAGCGTGCCGATCATCCCGAAGGCCGGCGCCGTCCCCCCCATGGACCGCAGGATATTGGCGGGAACCATATTGCGTTCGAAGGTATGGTCCGCCACGGCCTGGAGCGTTTCGCGGACATCCTTGCCGTCATAACCGGTAATAAGCAGTTCCACGCCGAAGACCAGGAACTGGTCTGACGCGACTTTCTTCATTTCGTCTTCGAGTGGCAGAAATCCCTTTTCCTTGACCAGGTACCCCCAGCGGATGATCCGGCCGACTTCCATGTTCAGGACGTTGCGGTTGACGCGCTGCGGCAGGAAGGTGCTGCCGATTCCCTTGAGCGCGAGGTTGACATAGCGCGCCTCCTGGCCGACGAAGGTCGCCGCCAGCGTGCCGCCGACGACCAGGATAAAACTGGGTAGATCCAGAAAGAGTCCGAAATTGGTTGTGGCAAGCAGTATCGAGCCGATAAACAGGCCGACGGCAGCAAGAAATCCGAAGAATGTCGCAAAGGACATGAAGCCTCATCACCCACCGGCCAAATAATATGGCTGGCCCCTACCCAAACACTTCCCCAAGATAGCGACAATATCGTTAACGCTAACGGTCGTGAACCCTCAATATTATACGTTTATTAAGTATGAATAAATCGTTTCCAAATAATGACCGGCTTTCGATGGTAACGGTCGACAGTCTCGGCATGCATGGCGATGGAATCGCAAATGCCGACGGCGCGCGATACTACATTCCCTATGCGGCACCAGGGGACATAGTTGACCTGCGCGTCGGAGCGAAACGCGAAGACGGCCATGTCGCCACGATCGAAACCATCGTCCGTCCCGGGCCGGGCCGCACCGCGCCCGCCTGCCGCCATTTCGAAACCTGCGGCGGCTGCACGCTGCAGCATATCGATACCGCGACTGTCGCCGACATAAAGCGGGAACTAGTCGCCGTGGCGTTGTCCCGGCAGGGGTTCCGCGACCTTGCCATCCGGCCCACGATTTCGGTACCGCCCGGACAACGGCGCCGTGTCCGGTTCGCCTTCTTCCGGGCGCAAAAGAACGCCTTCGGCTTCAGCGCGGCGCGCAGCAACCAGATCATCGACATTTCACAATGTCCGGTCACGGCGCCGGCGATTACGGACCTGATCGCGCCGCTGAAGACGCTGGCGGCGGAAATACCGTCGCTGGGCCGGCGCGCGGAATTCCTGGTCACGGCAACCGACAGCGGCATCGACCTGATGCTGCGGCCCGACAAACGGGCGGATCCGGACATGGACGAGCGCATGGCGCTGGCCGCCTTTGCCGAACGGCACGACCTGGCGCGGATCGGCTGGGACGCGCCGCAGGGCTATGAACCGCTCGCCGCCCGGCGGGCACCGGCC
>JAQCHR010000304.1 GCA_027619655.1 Pseudomonadota bacterium | reverse complement strand
TTCAAATTGACAGGCAGCAGGAAACACAGGATCGCGCCGGCCATGGCGATTCCGGCGTCGGACAACGGAAGCCAAGGCAGGATATCTGCCAGCAACGGCCGGAATATCCAGCATACTGCAACCAGCAGCATCAGCACCGTCATCATGACTTCAGCACGGGTTATTGGCCCCGGCCTTTCCAGCTCTATTGGCGCTGATACCCCTGCCCCGGCAGGAATATGGAAGGAAACATGGGTCAGCACGAACCAGGCCAGCGGCAGCATCACCAGCACGGCGGGAATGCCAATCAGCATCCAGCGCAGAAAGCCGATCTCCACCCCATGCGCTTCGGCCATATAGGCTGCGAACAGGGCATTCGGCGGCGTACCGATGATCGTACCCATGCCGCCGATGGTCGCCGCATAGGCGATGCCCAGCAACAGCGCTGGCGCAAAACCATCCGGCGCGCCGCCGTTCGGCTTGCGGAACGCGGGAATGACCGACAGCCCGATCGGCAGCATCACCATCGCGGTCGCGGTATTGCTGACCCACATGCTGAGAAATGCGGTAACCCCCATCACCCCGGCAATGACGCCGCGCGGATTGGCCCCGGTATAGCGCAATACGGTCAGCGCCAGCCGCCGGTCCAGCCGCCAGACATGCATCGCCCGCGCCAGCAGAAATCCGCCGAGGAACAGAAACACCAGCGGATGGGCATAGGAAATCGCACTTGCCTCAAACGCCTGGATCCCAAGCAGCGGAAACAGTACAAGCGGCAGCAGCGCCGTGACCGCCAGGGGTACGGCCTCGGTCATCCACCATACGGCCATCAGAATGCCGGCCGACGCCACCGCCCAGCCCTGCGGCGACAATCCTTCCGGCGCCGGCGCCGCCAGCATGGCCGCAGCGGCAAGCGGGCCCAGCAACAGGCCGATCAGGCGGTGGCGCGGCAGGCTCGGTTGTTTTGATTCCGGCATGGCACACCATAAACCGCTACTATCCGTGCGAACAGACCGGGCAATTGATTGCCGATGGCTGCCCGCGTTAACGTGGCAATTGAGCAACAGGAGATTCAGCATGGCGGAAACGGCGATTTTCGATGCGGGCGGCTATCGGTATTTCCGCGGCCCGTTCCAGTATTCCGGCGGGGTGGCTGCGCAGCCGGGCTTTGCCATCGAACGCGTCCGCTTCGCCAGGCCCCGGCCCATGGTGGAAGGTTTCCGGGCGATCGAGGCCCATCTGACAGCGCTGGGCCGGCCGTTCACGTCGTTCTGCGCCTGCGAATTGCGATCGCCAGCCCCGTTTACCGAGCAGGGTTTCATCGACTTCAATCGGATCTATGTCGGCACGCTGGAACGCTGGGGCATTTTCCGGGACGACGAGAACCCGGTCGCACGTTCCAATGTCTGTCCGGCCATCGCCCCGCCGCCGGAACCCAGCTTTGAAGCCTTCAGCTATACCGTGCCGGCACCGGATGCCACGACGCCAAGTTTCGTCATCGCCGGATCCGGCGAGGCGCCGGAAGGCCCGGGCAGTTACAGCGAACGGATCATCCGGCTGGGCGACACATCCCCGGCTGCAATGCGGGAGAAAGCGCAATACGTGCTGGGCGCCATGGAGACCCGTATGGCTGCACTTGGTGTCGGCTGGGCCGATGCCAGCGCAACCCAGGTCTATACCGTGGAAAATATCCATGGTTTCCTGGAAGGCGAAATCATGCGCCGGGGCGCAGCACCGGCAGGCGTGACCTGGTATTACGCACGGCCACCGGTACTAGGGCTGGCATATGAGATGGACGTGCGCGGGGTTCCGGTACAGCGCGTTATCTGACAATGTCAGCGACGGTGGAATTGTAACATCACCGTAATATTTGCGGCACGGAACATACATCTTGCGAGCCTAGATTTCCCAATCGATTTCTGGCTAGGGAGAGAACCACCGTGAACACACTCGTTACTGACAATACGCTTGCCGATAGAGAGGCAACCGAACCCGACTTCAACCGGATCGCGGACCGGATGGTTTCGCGGCGCGGCTTTCTGGCCCGGACCGCGGCCTTCAGCGTCACTGCCTTCGTTATGGGGACAACGGCGCTGACACCAGCGACCAGAGCCGCAGCCAATCGGCTGATCGGTTTCCGCGCCATTCCCGCAAGCGGCGCTGATACCGTTATCGTGCCGGAAGGGTACAGCTGGCACACGCTGGTCAGCTGGGGCGACCCGCTGTTCAGCAAGGGAAAGCCTTTCGACCAGGCAACTCGTGGCACCGGCGAATCGCAGGAACTGGCCTTTGGCGACAATAATGACGGCATGAGCCTTTTTGCGCTGCCCGATGGCCGTTTCGTGATGGCCGTCAACAATGAATACGACAACCCGGAATGGCTTTTCCCGACCGACAGCAAGGATCGAAGCGCCGACGACGTCCGCAAGTCGAAGGCGGCACATGGCGTTTCCATTTTCGAAGTCCAGCAGAATGGCAACACATGGCAGGTTGTCATCGATGGCAAGCTGAACCGGCGGATTACCGCCGACACGCCGATGGCGATTACCGGCCCCGCCGCCGGGCATGCCCTGCTGAAAACACCCTCAGATCCCGAGGGCAGGCTGGCGCTTGGCACGTCAAACAATTGCGGCAATGGCCGGACACCCTGGGGCACCTATCTGACCTGCGAGGAAAACTTCAACGGCTATTTCGCAACCGACGCCGAATATTCCCTGACGGAAGCGCAGAAACGTTACGGGATCAAGACGAAGGATCGCGGCGTCCAGTGGTACAAATATGATGACCGGTTCGACCTGTCGAAAAGTCCGAACGAGGCCAACCGGTTCGGCTATATTGTCGAAATCGATCCGACGGACCCGAACAGCACGCCGAGGAAGCATACGGCGCTGGGCCGGTTCAAGCATGAAAACGCCGAAGTCGCCATCGCAGCGGACGGTCGGGTTGTCGTCTATCTCGGCGATGACGAGCGCGGCGAGCATCTCTACCGCTTCATATCGAAAAACCGCTATGCACCGGGCAATGATGCTTCGAATGCCAGCCTGCTGGAAGACGGCACGCTGTATGTCGCTAAATTCGTCTACGCCGGCGCGGACATGTCCGGCCGGGGCGAATGGATCGAGCTGACTCATGGCAAGAACGGGTTGACGGCGGAGAACGGATTCAGCAGCCAGGCCGAAATACTGATCCACACCCGCATGGCGGCGACGGTCGTCGGCGCCACGACGATGGACCGCCCCGAATGGGTTGCGGTGCATCCAACTCAGGCGGAAGCCTATTGCGCCCTGACCAACAATTCGAACCGCGGCGTGAAGAAAAACGGCGGCGGCGTCGAACAGGCTGTCGGCGGCCCCAACCCGCGCGAAAAGAACGGGTATGGCCAGATCGTCCGCTGGCGCCCCGACGGCCAGGACCACGGCACCGATGCCTTCTCCTGGGACCTGTTCGTGATGGCGGGCAACCCGGAAGTGCATCCCGGCACGCATTACGCCGGCAGCGCCAATATCAATGCCGCGAACATGTTCAACAGCCCGGATGGCCTCGCCTTCGACATTGACGGACGCCTGTGGATCCAGACGGACGGCAATTACAAGGACAAGGACGACTTCGCCGGCATGGGCAACAACCAGATGCTCTGCGGCGACCCGGCAACCGGCGAAATCCGGCGCTTCCTGACCGGGCCGGTCGCGTGTGAAATTACCGGGATAGCCTTTACCCCGGACCAGAAAACCATGTTCGTCGGCGTCCAGCACCCGGGCGAAAAACGCGCGGCTTCGAATTTCCCTGGCGGCGGGGACACGGTGCCGCGCTCATCCGTCATCGCGATTACCAAGAACGATGGCGGCGTGATCGGCAACTGACCGCAACCCGCAAGGCAGACCAGGACGCGGCGGTCGCCCTAATCGGCGGCCGCCGTTGCCGTTCTGGAACCGCGCTTCAGTTGCATGACGCTGAGGATGGCCAGCAGATACATCGTGGCGACGACCACGAAGACGTAGCGGAATTCGCCGCCATCCATCAGCCAGCCGAACAGGATCGGCCCGGTTGCACTGCCAAGGTCCAGGCCCGAATAGACGAAACCGAACACCTTGCCCGTGGCGCCCGGCGGGGTTGCTCCCCGGATCAGGATGTCACGGGACGGGCCAGTCAGGCCGATGCAGAATCCAGTACAGGCCATCAGCCCGATGATTGCCGGCATCGGCAGTTCGAATATCGCGATAGTGCCCATGAAGGTCGCACCCAGCGCCAGCCCGGTGGTTGCGATCAGCGCATGGCGCGGGAACCGGTCGGCGAGTTCGCCGCCGACGATAATGCCGCCGGCGCTGGCGCCGAGATAGGCCGTCAACGCGATACCGGCGATGGCAAACGGGGACTCATACAGTTCAATCAGCGCCGCGACGGAGAACTGCTGCACCCCGCCGCCGGCTGCCGCAATGACGGTGAAATAAAAGAACGCAGCCATCAGCGGAAGGTTTGTCACCAGTTTTCGGTAGAAGTCGATACTCGGCGCGGTCGCGCCGGGCCCCGCACCGCTGCCGCGCGGCATCTGCAGAACGGAACGATTGGTAAAGATCACCAAGGCCGCCACCAACCCTATGGCGCCGGCGGTCATCAGCGCAACCCGCCAGCCCGCGAACACCGCGAGATTGAGGATGATGACGGGCGACATGAAATAACCGATTGTCCCGCCCAACCCGTGCGCCGCGAAGGCGCGGCCGATCCGCGCCGGGCTGACCTTTTCCGACAGGATCGACAGGTCGGCGGGGTGGAAGACGCAATTGCCCAGCGCCGCCATCACCGCCAGCGGCAACAGCATCCAGTAGGCATCGACGCAGCCCATCAGGAATACCGCCGAGGCCATGGTCACGACTCCGAACAGCATCAACCGGTCGGCGCCGTGCCGGTCCACCAGAATGCCGACAAAGGCCTGACAGGCACCGGACACGCCATACATCAGCGATATGACGAACCCGAGCTGGGTGTAGGTGACGTCAAATTCGATCCGGAGCAGCGGGATCAGCGGCGCCAGCGCCATCTGGTAGAAATGGGAGAGCATATGTGCAAGCCCAACCATGCCGATGACAAGCGTATCGGAGCGTATCGCAGAATCTGTTGTGGCCATGCGGGAATCGTCACTCGGGAATATTGGAATGCCGCATGATGCGCCGCGCCGGCCCCCCGTGCAAGCGCCCGCGACAGTCGCTCGGTTTTTCCTCGTAAAACAAAGCGTTGCGCCGTGAATCAGGCCACACGAAACTGTGATTTCAGCGCTATTGCACCTCCCTTTGGCTGGGCTAACA
>JAQCHR010000303.1 GCA_027619655.1 Pseudomonadota bacterium | reverse complement strand
GACCGAAAGACCCAGCCCCCCCGCAGGAAACAGCCTGTCCCGCCTGTGGCGCGGTGAAGTCCCTCTGTTCACCGCATTCTGGACCTGGGCCGTGCTTGGCGCCCTACTCGTCAATATCACGTCCAGCGTCGCGTTTCTGGCCCTGATTGCATACGATCAGCCGGTCCTCGCCATCATTGCTGGCTACGCGCCGTCGCTGCCCTACAATCTTCTTGTCACGGTCGGCGTCTGGCGGTCCGCCGCACGTTATCCCGGCAAACGCCACTGGGCGGAACTTGCGCGCGTCGCCATCGTCGCCGGCATGATCCTGCTCAGCCTGACGTGACCGGGGCGGGCGCCATTGTTGCAAGCGCATCGGCCAGGCGTTCAAAATCCGTCATGTCGCAATAGACCTGCGCCGCCAGCCGCGCCCAGAGCCGCCCGTTCCGCACGATGACGGGTACCTCGACCCCGTGCTGAAACAGCAGGGCGTCGCGGGTGGCCCCGGCACTTTCCGCATCGGCGGGAAAACGCTCCGGCAGCGGCGCCAGCGCCATGCTGCCGGCAAATTCCGGCGCCGGTGCCAGATCCGGCCCGAAGCGCCCGGCCAGTAGCACCGCCGCCCGCAGGACAAGCGCGTGGTTGTGCGCGCGCACCCGTTCCGCGCCAAGCCGTTCCATGAACCGCGCGGCGTCGGGAAACGCAAGAAACGAAGTGAAATCGCGCGTACCGGTCCAGTCGAATTCCGCCGTGAATCCGCCGTCAAGGTTCCAGGACACGGATGCGGGGTGCAGGGAGTCCTGCGCGGCCTCGCCAGCCCAGAGCAGCCCGCAGCCGCGCGGCGCGAAATACCATTTGTGCAGGTTGGCGGCATACCAGTCGCAGCCCAGCGCCGGAATATCGAGGGGCAGCGTGCCCGGCGCATGGGCGCCATCGACCAGCAAGCGCGTATCATTGGTCCGGCACAGCGCGGCAATCTCCGTAACGGGCAGGATCAGCGCCGTTTCCAACGTGATATGGTCGATAACGGCAAGGCGCGTCCGGGGCGAAAGCGCAGCGGCGACGGCATCGACCGCAGCCTCGCGTCCCCGCAGCGGGAAGGGGATGGCAGCGGTTTTCAGGATGGCGCCCGCCCTGCGGCAGGCATAGGCGGCGGCATTCCGCACCGCGCCATAGGCATGATCGGTCACCAGCACTTCGTCGCCGGCCCGCAGGTCGAGGGAGCGCAGCACCGCATTGACGCCCGCCGTCGCATTCTCCGTGAAAACGTAATCACTGCCGCGTCCGCCGAACAGGCGCGCCGCCAGGTCCGCCGCCTGCCGGAGCCCCGGCTTCAATTCGTGCCGCATGAACCGCGCCGGCTGGGCTTCGACCCGCCGCCGCAGCGCCTCCTGCGCGTCCATCACCGCCAGCGGCGTCACGCCGACGGTGCCGTGGTTGAGATACGTGATCCCCGGTTCCAGCGGCCAGAGCGCCCGCGACGCATGTCCGAAAGCCACCATATCGCCAGCCCGCCATTCATTGCATGACGGGAATCATACACCGCCATGGCGGCCGGCGGCCATGAAACCCGTCAATAGATCGGGCCCATACCCGCACGGTTGGCGTTTGATTCGAACGGGGCAAACGATACACTGCCAGAGGGTGGACAGTTCACCTCTGTAGGGAAGCAGACCGGAACCGAAAACGTCAAGGAAGCCCCGCGCCGCATGCGACCCGCACGTCCGTTTTCGAGACTTTTGAAGGCATTCCGGCTGAAATCGGCCCGGCTGCTCATTATCGCGACGCTGGTTACGATTGGCGCCGGCCTGTCCTGGTTCGAGCCCCCGTTCATCCTGCAGGCGCGGGAATGGGTCTGGGATGAAATGGTGCGCGTCAAACCGCGCGCCTGGGACCCGGGGCTGAAGGTTCGCATCGTCAATATCGATGAGCAAAGCCTGGCCGCGCATGGCCAATGGCCGTGGCCGCGGGCGCGTATGGCGCGGCTGGTGGATTCGCTGAAGGATTACGGCGCCCGGGCCGTCGCCTTTGATGTCATATTCGCGGAACCGGACCGGACATCGCTGGGCAATATCTTCGACGGGCTGCGCCGCGACGTGCCGGGATACCAGCCGCCCCTCGACGCGGAATCCATCGCCCGGCAGCCGGATAACGATGCGATCCTCGCCGCCGCCATCGGCAGGATTCCCACTGTCCTGGCGCTCAGCGTCGAGGAAACGGAATCGCCGAACGGATCGCGGCCGCTTGCCAACCTGCCGCGCGTCGAATTCGAACGGCGCAAGGACCAGCGGTACCTGGCCGGCTTTCCGGGCGCCATCTCCGCCCTGCCCATCCTGCAGGAACAGGCCGCGTCGAACGCCTCTATCGACCCCCGCGTCGATCCGGACGGCATAACCCGGCGGGCAGCCCTGCTGTACAAGGTGGGCAAGCGTACCGTGCCGTCGCTCGCGGCGGCGCTGGTCCTCGCGGCGAATGGCGGTGGCGTGACGGCGCTGACGCGCCAGCCCGGACTGCGCGCGATTGCCATCGGCAGCACCGAAATCCCGACCGACCGGTATGGCCAGATGCGCCTCTATGACAGCGGCTCGAAGCCGGGCGTTACCTTTCCGCGGTGGATGTCCTGTCGCACAGCCTGCCGGATGACGCGCTGAAAGACGCCATCGTCATCATCGGCACCGGCGCCGAAGGGCTGCACGACCTGCGCCTGACCCCGCTGGACCAGTGGGTGCCCGGGATGGAAACCCATGCGCAGTTCACCGAACAGATCCTGTCCCGGGACTTCCTCGACCGGCCGGACTGGGGCCGCGATACGGAGTTCGGGGTTACCGTGGCCATCGGCCTGCTGCTCCTGCTGGCGGTCGGGCTGGGCTGGACATGGCCGCCCCCCTGGGTGATTGCCATCGTCGCATCCGGCGGGCTCGGCCTGTTCGCCTGGTTCGCGTTTGCCGAACACCACTTGCTGCTGGACCCTGTCCTGCCGGCCGCGACCCTGTTGGGCGCAGCCGCACTGGACCGTTTCCTGCTTGTCCTGGAATTACGGCGCGAGCGGAGCGCCGTCCGCAGCGCCTTTGGCCATTACCTGGCCCCGGCCATCGTCGAACTGCTGGCGGAGAACCCGGACCGCCTGACCCTGGGCGGCGAACGGCGCAACATGACCTTCCTGTTCTGCGACATCCGCGGCTTTACCGCGATATCGGAACGCTTCGGCCAGAACCCGGAAGGGCTGACACAGCTGATCAACCGGTTCCTGACGCCGATGACGAACGAGATCCTGAACCGGGGCGGCACGATCGACAAATACATGGGCGACTGCATCATGGCGTTCTGGAATGCGCCGCTGGACGATGCGGCCCATGCCGCCCATGCCTGCCAGTCGGCGCTGGCCATGCAGGAAGCGCTGCAGGCGTTGAACGGGCGGCTGGCCGACGCCGCGGCGGAGAATGAGGCGCCCATCACGATCAAGGCCGGGGTCGGGCTCAATACGGGGAACTGCATCGTCGGCAATATGGGGTCGGAGCAGCGCTTCGATTACTCGGTTCTCGGCGACGCGGTGAACCTGGCGTCGCGGCTTGAGGGGCAATCGAAGACCTATGGCGTGGATATCCTGATCGGCGAGGATACACGCGATGCCGCGCCGGAATTCGCGACACTGGAACTGGACATGCTCGCCGTGAAGGGCCGGGCGGCGGCGGTGCATGTCTATGCCCTGCTGGGCGACAGCAGCCTGCGCGAGGGCAAGGCCTTTACAAATCTCGAACAGGCACAGGCCGACCTGCTGACATCGTATCGTGCGCAGCAATGGGACACGGCGCGACAGTACGCGAAAAGATGCCGCGATCTGTCGCGTGCCGAATGGAACCTCGATACGCTTTATGACCTCTATGAGGAGCGGATAACCGCCTACGAGCTAACCCCGCCCGGCGCGGGCTGGACGGGTGTCTACGTCGCCGAAACCAAGTAGCGGTCTATTTTATCGGTTCCCGCCGCCGGAAATGATATTGCCGAAAAATCCACGCACGCCGGCGGCGCCGCCGCCGGATTGGCTTGAACCTGAATCCAATTCCAGCCCGGCCGCGGTTTCACAAACCTTGATATGCGCCCGCGACCCGCCATTCCGGCAGCGTTCCATGTAGTAATCGACCTTTTCGGAATTATTCGCCGTTCGGTATACCTTGATGGCATAGGGCGCGATCCCGAGCGGCTGGCCGAACTGCCGGTCGGCGTCCTCCACCGTCTGCATCGCCTTGGCGGAATTGCCGGCCGCCAGCTGCATATCCGCATAGCTGCGATAGACATGCCAGGGCGCATGACCGGCTTTCATCGTCAGTTCCAGGTTTTCCAGCGCCTTGTCGCGCTCACCCTGCTTGAGCTGGACTTCCGAATAGGCCAGGCGCGGGTACGCGTCGTTCGAAAAGGCGCCGGCGACGCCCTTTTTGGCGTCCTCGGCGGCGGCATTCAGGTCGCCGCCGGTGAAGACCGCCCGCCGCGCTTCGGCGGACGCCCGGTACTGGGCGAACATCTGCCCGCTGTCGCTCGTGTTCAGCTGCGCGTCCCAGGGCTCGGCGGCGAAAGGCCGCCGCCGGTGCTCGTTATGGAACTGCTTGATATATGACAGCACATCCGCCTTGCGTTCGGCGGCCGGACGGTGGGTTTTCTTGTCCGTGCCGGACACCAGCGCCGAGGTCAGCCCCGCAACCGCGCCGACAATCGACGTCGTGTCGTTCGGGTTTGTCGTCGTAACCGCATCCATCAGCGATCCTGTGACACGCTGCTGGTAGAGTTTATCGCGCTCCGCATCGACCGCCGCCGCATTGACTTCCTGCGCCTCGATGATTTCCATCACCGACGCCATGGCGCGCGGGTTGTAACCGGCCGCGACCAGCAGATCCGTTCCCAGCAGGTCGGCCTCGTCTTCCTAGGCCACGGTCCAGGCAGGGGCGATCATGCTTTCACTGACATTGTAGAGCGCATCGCCGACCGACAGCGTCGCATCGACGCTTTTCTGCAGCTTCGGATCGACCATCCCCAGCAGCATGCCGCCCGATACGTTCGCCGCTTCCAGCCCTTTCAGGAAGCCATCCTGCGATTCGACCATGCTGTCGCTGGAGTGATGATCCTTCAGGATATGCTACAGCTCATGCGCCAGCACCGCCGCGACCTCGTCTTCGTTCTTCAGGTTCCGCAAGAACCCCAGCGCGATCAGGATCCCGCCATCGGCCAGCGCGACGGCCTGGGCGGCGTCATGCGGTGTCACATAGACGGTGACCTGGCAGGCAGGATACGGCGAATTCTGCAGCAGCTTCGTGGTGATTCCCTGC
>JAQCHR010000302.1 GCA_027619655.1 Pseudomonadota bacterium | reverse complement strand
CGAGGGTCGCCGCCACCGCGCCCGCCACGAGCAACAGCGAGTTGATCAATCCCGACCGGAACAGTATCCAGGCCGGCTGCGTTTTCAGCATGGCAAGGTTCAGGGGAACGCCGGTTTGCGCATGCACCCATTGCTCGAACGCGACAACCTGCGCCACGATCCCAGTCGGTTCCAGCGAGGCATCCAGCGCCGGCTGCACACAGTCGGGATCGTCATGACCGGTCGCCCGGTTGCAGCGCGGGCCTTGCCACACTGCCTGCTGCTCCTCCAGGAAGGGCGTGCGGATATGGTTTTGCCGGGCCAGGGCCAGGAATGCGCCATCGCGGTGAAAAACCTGGCTGATCAGGTCCAGCGCTTCGCCCAGCCGGTCGGTTTTCCCCGGGGCGATGGCCATGCCCCACGGCACCCGGGCAAAACCGAATTTCACGTCATAGCGGCTGGCGAAGCCGGGCTCGGCCAGGTAATAGGCGAAAAAGCTGTCGTCCTGCGCCGCCAGCGTGCAGGTACCGTCCTGCAAGCGCGCCGGTAGGATGCCGACGGCGTCGAACAGCATCAGCCGCGCGCCGCGGGACACCAGCTGCGCGTTGGAGCCGTTGCCGATGGTGACACAGACGCTGCGACCGGCAATATCGTGCCAGTCCGTAATCTTCAGGTCGCGCGGGCCGACCAGGATCGTTTCGGAACGATAGTAGTGCGGGCGGATGAAGCGCACCTGGCCGTCGCGTTGCGTGTTGTGCCCCATCGTGGCGATGATCAGGTCGATCCGGCCTTCCGCGAGTTTGGAAATGCGGTCGGCGGCGTTGACGGTCTGGAACCGGGGCGTGACGCCGAGTTTATGCGCGACCGCCCGGCCAGTATCCACATCGTATCCGACGCGTTCCTCCTGCGCCATGAAGCCGAACAGGGGATATCGCTCGCGCACGCCGATCCGTATTTCGCCGCGACAATAGATCTGCACCAGCGCCTCAGGATCCGGCCGCGCGCAGGCGCCGGGCGTGGCCTCTGCCTTGCGCGCCTCCGCCAGAATTTCAGCCAGCCGGGCATCCGGCGCCTCAGCTGTCTGGGCGATCACCGGTGAAGCCAGCACCACCGCGGCGAGCAAACCGAGCAGTGACATCAGCATCACGAACAGCCGGTCAGCCATTGTCACCCTCGGCGGCGAAGGTTCCGTCCCATGCAATTTCCAGCACGACCATTTCGCCAAAGGCATAGGGACCCAAATGGAACAGGGTTCGTCCCTCCTCCCGCCGCCAGATCGCATCCGGCATCAGCGCGATCTTTTCAGGTGGAATGAAAACCTGCCGCGACAAGGCGGACCGCGCCTCGAGGCCGAACGGCAGCAGACGGTCGCGCGTGGCGTCCAGCCCGACGAAGGCGTTATGCGTGATCAGTGCCCGTCCCTCCCGGCTAAGCTGCGCCGCCAGCCCGTCGATGAAGCGGTCGAGAAACCGCCGGCCATCCGGCCCGCCGGCGCTCCACGACGGCCTGCGGATCCCGTATCCGCCGTCGGGCATGGGGAAATGGGGCAGGTTCGCGACAATCAGGTCGAAGCGATGCGCCCCCACGGGCTCCCACATATCCCCAAGGTGCAGGATGGCCCGGTCATCCATGCCCTCGGCAACCAGCAGGGTCTGGCAGGCGTCGATTGCCGACTCTTCGATATCCACGCCGCAAAGCGAGGCCGCGCCAAGCGCGCCCAGTTCCGCCAGCACGACGCCACTGCCGACGCCGATTTCGAGGGCGCTAACACCCGCGATTGCCGCCCGGCGTTCGCGCAGCACCTGAATCAACGCCGCCGTATATTCACTGGGGCTCAGCGCCGGATTTGCGGAGGCGTTGTATTCCATACTGTCCCGTTTTCGCGCCGGATCCGTCTTCGTTCAGGAAGACACCGGCAGGTTTTCTGGGTTGGCGGAGACCTTTTTGATCATCCGGGTGGCAACGGGGTCATCGGGATAATCAGCCAGTATTTCTTTGTAATGACTTAACGCCGTCGCCCGATCACCCGAAATGAGCGCGGCATGGGCGCGCCAGCTCAATTCCGCCAGACGGGTCGTCCGGCCGTCCGGCTCCAGACTTGTGCCCGCGCCATAGGCGCCCATCAGTTCGTAAATCGGTACGGCGGTACGGCGCCCCTTGACCGCCACCTCGTCGATCGGGCGGACCAGCAGCCGCTCGCCCGCCTCCTTGAAGACGTTGTGGCTGATGCAGATGAGAGTCCCGTATTCCTTGTTGACCCCTTCCAGCCGCGCCGCCACGTTCACGCCATCGCCGATGACGGTGTAGCTCATCCGTTCCTGCGACCCGATATTGCCAACTAGGACGGCGTCGCTATGGATGCCAATCCTGACATTCAGATGCTGCTTGTCTTCCGCGGCCCACTGCCTGTTCAACTCTCCCATCCCCTCCTGCACGCGCAAGGCGGCCACGCAGGCCCGCCAGGCATGATCTTCCAGCAGGTTCGGCGCACCCCAGAAGGCCATGACGCCGTCACCGATGAATTTGTCGATCGTGCCGGATTCCTGGTTCACCGCTCGCGTCACGACTTCCAGATAGGCGGATACGCGGATCAGCAGCTCTCGCGACGGAATTTTCTCCGACAGGGTGGAAAACGACTCGAGGTCGGAAAAGAAAATGGTGAGGAAACGGCTGTGCCCGCCCAGTTCGAGCTTCTGGTCGGAATCGATGAGTTGCCGGACTAACGCCCAGGGAACGAAAGCCGCAAACGAACGAACCGTCGTGTCGAGCGTATCGATAGCACGCGAAAGAACCGATACTTCGCGGACCAGAGAACGGACGGGCGCGACGGGATCGGCACTGCTGCGCTGCTGAATGCTGCTGACCTTGGTGGCCAGCCGCTCCAGCGGTTTGGAAATCACGCCTGACAGAATATAAATGATCAGGATCTGCACCAGGATCGCCGCCAGACCAAAAAACAGCAACTGGGCGTTGCTCTCGTCCGACAGCCGGGCGAAATCGCGGATCGGCGTGATGATGAAAAGCTGCCAACCCTTGCCGAAGGCCGGGTTCAGGGTCGACAGGGTCGCCAGGTATTCGTGCCCCTTGTAGGCGAACGAATACATCCGCTCGAAATTGTCCCGCGGCCGGGCGCTGAAGGCGACGGCGGGCAAGTCGTCCGGCAAGGACGTGACATGCTCCAGCTCCACATTGCCGTTCACGGTGGAATAGGTGCGTGCCCGTTCGGAATTGGCGATGACGCGGCCGCCGCGATCCAGAATGAAGCTTTGTGTGCCCGGGCTGATCCGGCTATTGGCCAGATAGTCGGACAGGTCGTCCAGCGTCAAGTCCACGGCTGCCACACCGAGCAGCCTGCCCTGGTCGAAATAGGGCGCCGAAACGGTGAGGCCTATCAGGTCCAGAACCGCAAACAATTCGGGATCAGTGATATTCAGCTGGCCTGCCGCTGCCGTCTGCCGGTACCAGGGCCGAACGCGCGGATCATACACCGTTGGCCGGGATGCCTGTCCCAGATCCTGCCCGGCCTCGTCGCGAAAATCGTAATGGTCCAGCCGTTCGCCGGTGTCTGCCTTCGGGCCAATCCATCGCCAGGCATATCGGGCGCCGGGCGGGACGCCGTCGTTTCCATCAACCAGCCGCCGCGCCTGGCGAAACGATCCATCTTCCGCGCCGATATACGCCGCAACGATCTGCGGGCTGTGCTGCATGATCGTGAACAGAAAAGCGTCCGAACGGTTGTCGGAATAGAAATCCGGCTGGCTTTCGCCAACTTCCGCCGCGCCCTGTACCAGGGTCTTTATGGGATTGAAGGTGTTCTGGACGTTCTGCAGCGCCCCGTCCCGAAACCGCGCCACAAGGGCTTCTGCATTGGCGCGGGCCGTCCGTTCATTGGCGAAATAATTGATCGCCACAATGGCAACCACCACCGGCATGGTCAGCATAACAAACAGGATCAGGACAATCGGCCGCAGCCGCAGGTTTTTCACAAAACGTCCCCTCTCTCTTCAATGCCGCCCCGAAAACCCCGCCCCCACGGCCCTTCAGGCGGCGCATGGAAGCGCGCTCCGAATATACCAGAAAAAGTTGCGTGGCCTATCCCACTTTCCTTAACATGGCCCTGCACGGTCATCAGACGGTCACGGCCGCACCCGGGACGAATCGCGCCGATCACAAATCAAATACGGACGGTGCGCCGGATCAGGACACCGCCATCGCTTCCAGATAGGCCCGCGCCCGCTGCTTGCCGTCCTCCACCTCGGGCTGGTCGAAGGGGTTCACCCCCAGCAGATGCGCCGCGATGATCGTCTCCAGCATATAATGCATCATCAGCGCGCCGAGGGTCCGCTCGTCAACGACCTTGACCGTCATAACCCGCACCGGCCGCCCCCTGGCCGCGAGGCTGTCCGCTGTCCCCTGCTCACAGGCATTCAGCAAATCACCCAGGCTGCGCCCAGACAGGTAATCCAGCGACGGATCCGCCGTCAGGGCTCCGTCCAGCGCGTCACCGCCACCCGGCCCCTTGATGAGGGTGAACATCTTGTCATTGGGCCCGCCGAGATAGAGCTGCAACTGGCTGTGCTGATCCACCGTGCCGGCGGCGTTGATCGGCACCGTGCCTTTGCCGTCCTTGCCCAGGCTTTCCGCCCAGAGCTGCCGGTACCAGGACGCGAAACAGACCAGCCGGTCGCAATAGGGCATCAGGACCGTCGCCGAAATCCGCCAGTCCACCGCCAGTGCGACAGAGACCGCCGCGCCCACCGCCGGTGCGCTGTCGCAGGGCCTTACCGCCGCAAGGGACTCGTCAAGCACCGACGCTGCGCCTTCGCGGATCGCAGCCGCGTCCTGTCCCATGATCAGCGCCGGCAGCATGCCGACCAGCGACAGCACCGCATAGCGTCCGCCTACCCCCGGATCATGGGTCAGCGCGGGCAAGCCGTGCTTCGCGGCGAGACGGCGCAGCGCGTTGTCCGCATCCTCGGCAATGACCGTGAAATGATCCGCAAACCGGCGCCCCGTCCGGCGCAGCCACGCCATGCAGAGCATCGTCTGGGACAGGGTCTCGGCGGTGCCGCCTGATTTGGAAATGGCGAGGAAGCCGGTGCGCGCCGGGTCCAGCGCCGCGAACATGGCGGCGAAGCTCGCCGGGTCCACATTGTCCATGAAATGCAGCCGCGGCGATCCGGCGGGCGGTCCGAAGCCCCGGTCCGCCAGTGCATAGAGGCTCTTGCCGCCGAGGCTGGACCCACCGGTGCCGAGGATGACGACGTCGCTGAAATTCTCGCGGTAGCGCGCCGCCACCGGCGCCAGCTCGGCCAGATCGTCGCGCGCCG
>JAQCHR010000301.1 GCA_027619655.1 Pseudomonadota bacterium | reverse complement strand
CCGGCTGGAATGCGGGCTGCGGTCCAGCGCCGTGCTGGGCTTCGTCGGGCTGCCGACCCTGGGCTACCATCTGGAATCAGCCTTCCGGCAGGGCCATTATTCGGAAGTCTCGGCGCTGCTGATCCTGTTCTACGTCATCATCGCGACCCTGCGGCGCTGGATGCACCGCCGGCTGCTGCCGCTCTACCTGATCGGCACGCTGTTCGTGCTGCCCGCCGGCAGCGGCTATTCACTGGACAATATCATCCGCTTCCTGACCAGCGATATTGTCCCGCAACCGATCCGCGTGGCAGAGAGCATTGATGCCGTGGCAATGGCGGAACTGTGGGCCTGGTTCGGCGATCTCTTCACCACCCAGGCGCTTCCCGGCATCGCCAATACCCTGGTGCTGACTATGATCGCGCTGGTCGGCGCGGGGATCGGCACGCTGGCCTTCTTCCCGCTGATATCGCCAAAATTCCTCGGGCCGAAGGGTCGCACCGCCGGGCATGTCTTCCTCGTCGTTGTCCGCTCGACTCCCGAATACATTCTCGCCTATGTCTTTCTGCAGCTCTGGGGGCCATCCATGGCGCCGGCCATCGTCGCGCTGTCGCTGCACAATGCGGGGATCATCGGCCACCTGATCGGCCGCCACACCGAAACATTGCCGCTGCGGCCGGATAGTCCGAAGGGCCTGAATCTCTATGCCTGGGAGGTGCTGCCGCGGATCTATCCGCAGTTCCTTGCTTTCCTGTTCTACCGCTGGGAGGTGATCCTGCGCGAAACTGCCATCCTCGGCATTCTCGGCATTCCGACGCTCGGCTTTTTCGTCGATAGCGCCTTTGCGGATATCCGCTATGACCGGGCGCTGGTGCTGATCCTGATCACCGCACTGCTGAATATCGCCATCGACATGCTGTCGCGCCGCATCCGCGCGGGGTTGCGGCTGAAAACCACCCTGGAGCAAGGATAATCATCATGATGGATTCGGGAACACCGATCGTCAAAGACCTCGTCCTGGTCGGCGGCGGACACAGCCATGTCTCGGTGCTGCGCAAGTTCGGCATGAAGCCGTTGTCGGGCGTACGGCTGACGGTCATCTGCCGCGATGTGCACACACCCTATTCCGGCATGCTGCCTGGCATGATCGCGGGCCATTACGGCTATGACGACGCGCATATCGACCTGGGGCCGCTGTCGCAATTCGCCCATGCGCGGTTCTATCACAGCGACGTCACCGGCATCGACACGGTGAACAAGCGCGTCTTGTGCGACAACCGCCCGCCGGTGCCCTACGACCTGCTGAGCATCAATATCGGGTCGGCCCCGGCGACGCATCTGGTCTCCGGCGCGACGGAAAACACCGTGCCGGTGAAGCCGATCGCCCGGTTCTTCGCCCATTGGGAAGCCATGCGCGACCGCATGCTGGAACGAAACGAGCCGGCGCGGATCGGCGTGGTCGGCGGCGGCGCCGGCGGGGTCGAGCTGCTGCTGTCGGTGCAATTCCGGCTGAAGGCGATGCTCGAAAAACAGGGCCGCAAGGCCGACCATCTGGAATTCCACCTGTTCACCAACCAGGATTCGGTGCTGCATACCCATAATGAAAAGGTCAGCAGCATTTTCGCCCGTGTGCTCGCCAGGCGCGGCGTCACGGTGCATACCGGCCACGCGGTATCAAACGTCGAGCCGGGCAGGCTGCATTGCAGCAACGGCAAGCAGTATGATCTGGATGAAATCCTCTGGGTAACCTCCGCCGGCGCTGCCCCCTGGTTGAGGGAATCCGGGCTGGATGTGGACGAGCACGGCTTCGTCGCGGTCAACGACTGCCTGCAATCTCTCTCGCATCCCGATATCTTCGCCGCCGGCGACATCGCCGCCGTGCTCAACCATCCGCGCCCGAAATCCGGCGTCTTCGCGGTTCGGCAGGGCCCGCCGCTCACCGAGAACCTGCGCCGGCACCTGCAGGGCCGCAAGCTGAAACCCTTTACCCCGCAGACGAACTTCCTCGGCCTGATCAGCACCGGCGACAAATACGCCGTCGCCTCGCGCGGCGAATGGGCCAGGGAGGGTCGGCTGCTGTGGCGCTGGAAGGACTGGATCGACCGGCGTTTCATGCGCAAGTTCAACGAATTGCCGGAGATGAAGGCCGCCGGCAAAGTGAACATCGCCAGCGGCGTCGCCGACAAGGCGACGATCCGGGAGATTTCCGCCATCGCCATGCGCTGCGGCGGCTGCGGGGCAAAGGTCGGGGCAACGGTGCTGACCCGCGCACTCAGTATGCTGGAACCTGTCGACCGGCCGGAAGTACTGATCGGCCTGCACGCGCCGGACGATGCGGCGGTGGTCGATGTCGGCGCCGAAAAGGTCGTCGTCCACACGGTCGATTCCTTCCGCGCGATGATCGACGACCCCTATACCTTCGGCCAGATCTCCGCCAATCACAGCCTTGGCGATATCTTCGCAATGGGCGGGGAGCCGACCACGGCGCTGGCCATCGCCACGCTGCCCTATGGTATCGAGGCCAAGGTCGAGGATGACCTGACCCAGATGATGACCGGTGCCATGAAGGTGCTGAAGGACGCCAATTGCGCGCTTGTCGGCGGCCATACCAGCGAGGGTGCGGAACTGTCGCTCGGCTTTGCCGTGAATGGGCTGGTCGAGCGTGACAGGATCATGCGCAAGGGCGGCATGCAGCCGGGCGACCGGCTGATCGTCACCAAGCCCATCGGCACCGGCACGCTGTTCGCCGCCGATATGCGGCTGAAGGCCAAGGGGCGCTGGATCGCCGCCGCGCTGGAATCGATGCTGAAGTCGAACCGGGCCGGGGCGGAATGCCTGTTCCGGCACGGCGCCACCGCCTGCACCGACGTCACCGGATTCGGGTTGCTGGGCCACCTGGTGGAAATGACCAAGCCGTCCGGCGTCGATGTCGAGCTGGACCTGAACACCATCCCGATGATGGACGGGGCGCTGGAGACGGTGAAGGCTGGAATCGTCAGTTCGCTGCAGCCGCAGAATGTGCGCCTGCGCCGCGCGATCAGGGACCTCGACAGGGTCGGCAAGGACCCGCGCTATCCGCTGCTGTTCGACCCGCAGACCGCCGGCGGGTTGCTGGCCAGCGTCCCGGCGGACCGGGCGGAAGCCTGCGTCGAAGAGCTGAAGACGCTGGGTTACGAGCGCACGGCGATCATCGGCACGATCAGGCCGGAAGGCGACGCGCTGGAGCCCGTTACGCTGATCCTGTGACCTGCGCGATCACATCGCGCCATCCGGCCGATTCGACTTCCGGCGTGTAGCGCGGGGCCAGTTCTTTGCATCGGCGCGTCAGCTCTGCGAGGAAGTCCGGCTCGGTTTCGGCGTGGACCAGCAGCACCCGCAGCGCCGCCGTATCCTCGCATTTGTAATAGCCCGGGTAATCTTCGCCCAGCATGCCGATATTGCCGGATATGTCGGAAGCCAGCACCGGCACCCCCGCGACGATGGCTTCCGACACGACATTGGCGCCGCCTTCCATCACCGAGCTCATCACCATTGCGTGGGTACGGGCATATTCGCGGCGCACACGCCAGCCCGGCACCTCGCCGCGCCAGATATAACGCGGGTTGCGGGCCATTTCCGCCTGCGCCATCCGCGCCCATTCTTCGTCATGCGCCTTGCCAAGATGGATCACCCGCAGCCGCGATTCCGCGGGCAGATCCCGCACCGCATAGGCGGCGCGCAGCGAATCCTTTTCCGACCGCAGATGGCCGACGACACAGACATCGAAATGCCGCTTCGATGGCGCACGCGGCTGCGGCAGCGGCGGTGCGGATTGCGGGATAGCCGTCAGCTTCGCGCCGAATGCGGCCGGGATATCCTTCGCCACCCGGTCGTGCAGGCAGACCAGCCAGTCGGCCGTTTCCATCGATGCCAGCGTTTCGGCCGGATGGCTGTATTGAAAGGCATAGATATCGGTTCCCGTGAGGGCCAGTACGACGGGCCGGTCGGGGTGTTTCGCCCGGAAATCCCGGATCGAGTGCGCGCTGCGCCAGGCATGCAGGGCCACCATCAGGTCAGCGTCTTCTCCAGCATATTTTTCGGTAACATGAACCACATGACCAAGGCCACGCAGGACACGCGCCCAGCGGTTCGCGGTAGCGCGATTGCCGGATTTGGAGTGCCGCGCAGCCGGGGTTATAAGAACGATCCGGCGGCAATGATCCTCGTGCAGGCGTCCCAATGACACACCCCGTTACGACCACCCGATTGCAGGAATACATGCGCGACACACGGTCACGCACACTCGAGCTCCTGCAAGGGCTCTGCGATGCACAATTTATCGGCCCCATCCTGCCCACGGTCAACCCGCTGCAATGGGAAATCGGCCATGTCGCCTGGTTCCACGAATATTTCATCCTGCGCCGCAAATACGGCCATGAACCGCTGCTGGCGCACGGCGATGCGCTGTACGATTCCATCGCCATAGCCCATGAAACCCGCTGGGACCTGCCGCTCTATTCCATGGGCGAAACGCTGGACTACATGGCGCGGGTGCAGGACACCCTGCTCCAGAGACTCGGTGGCGGCATGGCGAACGAGCAGGACAGCTACCTGTACCAGTTCACCACCTTCCACGAGGACATGCATACCGAGGCCTATACCTGGTCGCGGCAGACGCTGGGCTACCCGACGCCGGTCTTCGCCAATGCGGAAACCCTGGCGGAGGACGATACCGCCGGTCCCCTGCCGGGCGATGCGGCGATCCCCGGCGGCACGCTGATGCTGGGCAATCCGCCGGATTCACCCTTCGTGTTCGACAACGAAAAATGGGCCCATCCGGTGACAGTCGCCCCGTTCCGCATGGCCCGCGCGCCGGTGACCAATACGGAGTTCGCCGCTTTTGTCGATGCGGGCGGGTATGACCGGCGCGAATTCTGGGATGCGGAAGGCTGGCAGTGGCGGCAGGGGGTGACCGCCACGCGCCCGGTCTACTGGCAGCCGGACGGCGCAGGCGGCTGGACCCTGCGCCGATTTGACAGAACCGTCCCCCTGCCGCCGCACCAGCCGGTAATCCATGTGTGCTGGCATGAGGCGCAGGCCTGGTGCCGCTGGGCCAACCGCCGCCTGCCAACGGAAGCCGAATGGGAATTCGCCGCCACGGCCGGAACCGACGGCAAGCGCGCCTACCCCTGGGGCGACGACGCGCCGGACATCACCCGCGCCAATCTGGACGGGCGGGCGCTGGGCTGCATCGATGTCGGCGCGCGGGCGGCGGGCGACAGCCTGCATGGCATCCGCCAGATGATCGGAAATGTCTGGGAATGGACCGACACCACTTTCGGCCCCTTCCCCGGCTTC
>JAQCHR010000300.1 GCA_027619655.1 Pseudomonadota bacterium | reverse complement strand
CCGGACGACGCAGACGCGATCTTGGTCGCTCGGCCGTCCCTGTTCCTTGGCGTCTTCGAGACACTGGTCGCGGCTCATGGCGTCGTAACTGGCGTGAATCTGCCAGCGCCCGCCTTTAAGGACATAGATTTCCAGCGATATGGAACGTCCGCCGTTCACGACTTTCGTTTGCCCCTGCTCATCACCACCGACCACGAGCGGTCGTACGGCACCAGTAAATACCCGTCCCGCATCGCCAGACCTTAGCGCTAAGGAGTTGTCATTGTTATAAAAAAAATTAACGAATGTTTACCAAACCCTATTTTAATGCAGCCGGATCAAAACTTCAGGATTGCCAATAGCCGCATCGGGGCCGGACACCCGAAGACAGTTATAACGACTTGAAAACCATAGGATATTTATCGACCGAAGATCAATGCCGCGGCGCCCGTAGATTGCGTTATTTCAGCACCGCATCCATTCCGGGATGAGCGGGATGACCGTGGCATCGCCGCAGCGCAGCATGGCGGCGTCCCCGGACATCCCGGAAAGCACTTCCAGGCGAAGCTGCGCAAGCCCCCGACCGTCGCGGCTCGACCGCATTTCGCCGACGTCCTTGGCGCCGGCGTGGATGGGCGTCCCTGTTGCCGGCGCCGGGCCGTCCAGACGCACCGGGACCAACCGCCGCTTCACCAGCCCGCGATACTTCGTGCGCGCCGTCAGTTCCTGCCCCATATAGCAGCCCTTCTCCCAGTCGACGCCGTGCAACTCGTCGAAGTTGCATTCCAGCAGGATCGACTTTTCGACGACCATGTCGCGGCTGCCGTCGCTCAGCCCCAGTTCGAGACGCATACGGTCATAGTCTTCCGGCCGCGCCGCCGTAAAACCCAGCGATTCCAGGGTTGTCACAGCGGTTGCGACAGGCAGCACGGCCCGCGCGCCGGCCTGCGCCAGCCGCGGATCGACATAGACAACGCCGCCATCCCGATTCCGGGCTGCCCCCGGTGTCGCGGGCAGGTCGAGCGCCGCCAGCGCGCCGTCGCCGAACAGCGCCGCCACGGCAAAGGCCAACCCGATCCCCAGGTCCACCTTCGCCCGCAGCTTGTGCCGGCTCAGCCGCTGTCCAAGGTCCATCAGCCGCGCCGATTCGCAGTCGAGGCCATATCCGCCGTCCAGCGCCACAATGAAGAAATCATGCAGATACTTGCCCTGCGCGGTCAGATAGGCGGCCCAGATCGCCGCGTCATCCGTGACCCGGGCGATATCGTTGGAGATCAGCCCCTGAAGGAATGCCGCGCGATCCGCGCCGCCAACGGTGAGGATGCCGCGATCCTCCAGCAATACATAACGAGGCGTCATATCCTTTACTTCCCTGGTTTGGGCTATTGAACTGGTCTGCCATTCGCCGTCCGGCAAGGCGACGCGTAAAAAACTCTGCGATTCCGGTAACCATATCCGCCAGCATTTTGTATCCTGCGCGCAAATGCGCATCCTTTTTATTACCGCGAACCGTATCGGCGACGCCGTCCTGTCGACAGGGCTGCTGTCATACCTGATCGAGCGCCATCCCGACGCGCGGTTCACGATTGCCGCCGGCCCGGCAGCGGCAGCGCTGTTCGAATCTGTGCCGCGGCTGGACCGGGTCATCGTCATGCGCAAGCAAGCCCTTTCGGGCCATTGGGCGTCGCTATGGGCGCAATGCGTCGGCACGCGCTGGGATATGGTTATCGACCTGCGGCGGTCGGCCATCGCCTGGCTGCTGTTCGCCGGCAAGCGCCATGTCGTGCCGCTGCCCGGCAAACCGATGCACCGTGTGGCGTTCCTCGCCGAAACCCTGGGCCTGGCGGAATCGCCGCCGGGGCCCGCCTGCTGGATTTCGCCATCGGACGATGCCGCCGCACGGGCGCTCGTGCCCGATGGCGGCCCCGTTCTCGCGGTCGGCGCCGCGGCCAATTGGCCCGGCAAGCAGTGGCGGGCGGAATACTTCGCCGAACTGATCGAACGACTGACGGCCCCGTCCGGGATCCTGCCGCAGGCACGGGTCGCCGTTTTCGGCGCGCCAGACGAGCGCGAGCAGGTACAGCCGGTGCTGGACTCGGTTGCGCCGGACAGGCTGATCGACCTTGTCGGAAAAACCGGATTGCCCGTTGCCGCCGCCTGCCTGCGCCGCTGCGCGCTGTATATCGGCAATGATTCCGGGCTGATGCATATGGCCGCGGCAACCGGCACGCCGACCCTCGGCCTGTTCGGTCCCAGCCATACCGCCCATTACGCGCCCTGGGGGTCCAATACCGGCTGGGTCCGGACCCGCAAGAGCTATGACGAGATCGTCGGCGCGCCGGGCTACGACCACCGCACCACCGGCACGCTCATGGACAGCCTCAGCGTCGACATGGCGGCGGCGGCAGCGCTGAACCTGTGGCGACGCGTCCACCCCACGGCGGCGGCCCGCGGGGGTGTCCGCTGATGCGGCTCATGCAGGTCATGGCAGGGGCGCCCCATGGCGGCGCAGAAGCGTTCTTCGACCGGCTGACCCTGGCGCTGGACAGCACCGGGATCGACCAGCAGATCGTCATCCGCCGCAATGCGGAACGCGCAGCACTGCTGCAATCCGCGAAGCGCAGGCCGGTGGAAATGGCGTTCGGCGGCGCGCTGGATTTCGTCACCGGCCACCGCCTGCGCAAGGCGGTCCGGCGGTTCGAGCCGGACATCGTGCTGAGCTGGATGAGCCGCGCCACCCAGTTCGCCCCCATCGGCCGGCACGTACTGGCGGCCCGGCTGGGCGGCTATTACCGGCTGGCGAATTTCGAGCGCTGCGACCATCTGGTCGGCAATACCCAGCATATCTGCGACTACCTGGTGGAGGCGGGCTGGCCGCGCGCGCGCACCAGCTACCTGCCGAACTTCGTCGATTCCGTCGCCATGCCGGCGGTGTCCCGGTCGTCGCTCGATACCCCCGAGGACGCGCCGCTGCTATTCGCGCTGGGCCGGCTGCACGCGAACAAGGGCTTCGACGTGCTGCTGGCGGCGCTGGCGCAGATCCCCGGCGCGTATCTGTGGCTCGCCGGCGAAGGCCCGAAACAGGCCGAGTTGGCGCAGCAGGCAACGCGGCTGGGCGTCGCCGACCGCGTCCGTTTCCTCGGCTGGCGCAATGACGCCCCGGCGCTGTTCGCCGCCTGCGACCTCTTCATATGCCCGTCGCGGCACGAACCGCTGGGCAATGTGGTCATCGAGGCATGGGCGCAAAATCGGCCGGTCGTCGCCGCCGAATCGTCGGGCCCGGCCGCCCTCGTTACCGAAGGCGTCAGCGGGTTGCTGGCCCCGGTGGAGGATGCGGATGCGCTGGCCGCGGCGGTGCGGCGCGTGCTGGCTGCCCCCGACCTCGCCGCAACCCTTGTCACGGGCGGCCGGACCGCCTATGAGGCAGCGTTTACCAAGGCCAAGGTCGTGGCCCGGTATCTGGAATTTTTCGAAAGCGTAATGGACTGATGTGCGGAATTGCCGGAATCATGATGCGGGACGGCGACGCGCCGGACCTGGCCATCCTGGATCCGCTGGCCCGGGCGCTCGGCCATCGCGGACCGGATGGCGAGGGCAAGTACCTCGCCGGCTCCGTCGCCATGCTGCACACGCGGCTGGCGGTGATCGACCTGAAGACCGGCGACCAGCCGATCTATGAACCCAGCGGCGCCGCGCTGATCGCCAATGCGGAAATCTACAATTACATCGAACTGCGCGCCGGGCTGGCGAACACCGCGTTTTCGACCAATTCGGATTGCGAGCCGCCGCTGCACCTGTACCGGCGCGACGGGGTCGGTTTCGCGGCCGCGCTGCGCGGCATGTACGCCATCGCCATCCATGACCCGGGCGAAGGGCGGCTGGTGCTGGCCCGCGACCCGTTCGGCATCAAGCCGCTCTACTATATCGAGACCCCGGAATTCTTCGCCTTCGCCTCGGAACCCCAGGCGCTGCTGGCCGTCGGGCTGGTCAAACCCGAAATCGCGCCGGAGCGCCGCAGCGAACTGATGCAGTTGCAGTTCACCTGCGGCCGCGACACGATCTTCAAGGGCATCCAGCGCGTGCTGCCCGGCGAAACCCTGATCGTGCGCGGCGGGCGGATCGTCGAGCGGCGGCGCCAGGCGGCCCTGCCATCGGGCGGGCCGCGCGCGGCGAGCGTTGACGACGCGCTGGCGATCCTCGACGAGGCGCTGGAGGACAGCGTCATGATGCACCAGCGCGCGGACGTGCCCTACGGGCTGTTCCTCTCCGGCGGCATCGATTCCTCGGTGCTGCTGGCGCAGATGACCCGGCTGAACGAACGCCCGGTCGTCGCCATGACGGCGGGGTTTTCCGGCACCGGCGTCGCCGATGAGCGCGAGCACGCCCGCATGCTGGCCAAATCGGTCCGCGCCGAATTTCACGAGGTCGATTTTTCGAGCGACGATTTCTGGACCATGCTGCCGGAAATCGCCGCGGCGATGGACGACCCGGCCGCCGACTACGCCATCCTGCCGACCTGGAAACTGGCGCAGGAGGCGGCGAAGGAGCTGAAGGTCGTGCTGTCCGGCGAGGGTGGCGACGAGCTGTTCGGCGGCTACGGCCGCTACCGCAGCGCCCTGCGCCCCTGGTGGCAGGGCGGGCGGACGATCCGCGCCCGGGGCATCTTCGACGGGCTGGGCATCCTGCGCGACGGCAATCCCGGCTGGCGCGACCATGTCGCCGCCGCCGAGGCCACCGCCGGCGATGCCGGCCGCTCGCGCCTGCAGGTCATGCAGGCGGTCGACATGACCGACTGGCTGCCCAACGACCTGCTGACCAAGCTGGACCGCTGCCTGATGGCGCACGGGCTGGAAGGCCGCACGCCGTTCCTCGACACGCGCGTCGCCGAGGCCGTGTTCCGCCTGCCGGACAACCTGAAGATCCACAAGCGCCGCGGCAAATGGATCCTGCGCCGCTGGCTCGACCGGGTGATGCCGGCGGCGCGGCCCTTCGAGCGCAAGCGCGGCTTCACCGTGCCGGTCGGCGAATGGATGGTCGAACGCGGCGCGGCGCTGGGCCCGCTGGTCGCGGCCAGCCCGGGCGTCGCCGAATTCTGCCACACCAACCAGATTACCGGCCTGTTCGAATCGCACGGCAAGCACCCGAAGATGGCGGCCTGGGTGCTGCTGTTCTACGCGCTGTGGCACCGCCGCCATATCGAGGGCAAGCCGCCCCAGGGCGACGTCTTCGAAACGCTGGCGGCGCGGGGATAGGGTTCGATTCCATTGGCATGTCCGCCATCAGCGCCCATGGAACTGTTTAACGTGATTGCGTAGCGGAGGGTTTGCGGCTCATCTTT
>JAQCHR010000299.1 GCA_027619655.1 Pseudomonadota bacterium | reverse complement strand
GTCGGCGATGCTGTTCGGACGCATCGCGCTGACGATCGCCACGGGAATGCCGACAACCCAGGATAATACGACGGAGAGAATGCCGATTTCCGCGGTCAGCGGTCCGCGGCGCAAGATCATGTCGGCAACGCTTTCATCACGGAAAAAGGATTTTCCGAATTCGCCACTCGCGATCTGACCTATCCATGTGAAGTACTGCACGATCAGCGGATCGCTCAGCCCGAGTTCCTTCATGAAATGCGCGCGGTCGGCCTCGCTCAGCTTGGTGAAACCCTCAGGGCCGAAAATGGCGGCCAGCGGATCGCCCGGCATGATACGCATCACCAGAAAGACGATGATGGAAACACCCACGATTGTAATCGCGCCAAAGGCGAGACGGCGGAGGATATACGTATACATGGCAGAGAAGACTATTGAGTTGGACCAAGGAAATCCACTAGTCGTTTGCACATGGTATATTTCGGCAACCATTCCGGTTGGCGACTGCCGTTTCGTCCGGTTGAATATCGATTAACGCGGCGGCGGGACTGCCAGCGGCGGCGGCTCCAAACCCCGATCAGTCCTAATGCATCCGTGGCGACTTCAGGCGCGCGGCGCGGCTGACGGATTTCACGGTGATGTCGATCAGTTCGCCGTCCCGTTGCAGGGTCAGGGGAATTTCGACGCCAGCCTCACCGCTCGACCAGATGTTCCGGAACATGCCGGCGAGTTCCTCCACCGGACGGCCGTTGACGCCGAGCACGAAATCCCCGACGCGTACATCCGCTTCCTGCGCCGGGCCATCTTCCACCAGCCCCGCGACGACCAGCACGTCTTCCATTTCCGTCGTCATCATGCCCAGCCAGGGACGCGGCGGCTTCTGCACCTTTCCATAGGTCAGCATGTCATCCATGATCGGCTTCAGGATATCGATGGGGACGATCATGTTGCCGTCGATCTGCCCCTTGTCGGGCACGACCTGCTGCACGAACAGCGACCCGATCCCGCGCAGGCTGCCATCTTTGCCGATCAGCCCGGCGCCGCCCCAGCTCGGATGCGGCGGCGCGGTGAAAATCGCCTCGTCCAGCAGATACTCCCAATAGCCGGCGAATTCCCGTTTGGCCTGGATCCGGGTCTTGATCGCCTGCGACCGTCCGCCATGCCCGGCCAGGATGGCATGATCGCCTTCCTTCAGGTCCTTGGCGCTGCCCAGCGGCATCGCCGGCAGGTTCAGGGATCCCAGCGCCTGGACCAGCGCGAACCCGGTTTCCTGGTCATAGGCCAGGGCATGGCCTTCGATGGCCCGGCCATGGATATCGACGATCCAGATCGTCTCGGCTTCGGTAACCAGATAGCCGATTGTCAGGATCAGGCCGTTCTCGCGGATGACGACCCCGTGTCCCGCCCGCTCCGTACCGAGCATCCGGGCCGTCATCGCGTCTTCCGGAATCTGGGTCCGCACCGAAACGATGGAGGAAAGTGCCCGGTCGAGGTCGTAAGAAACGTCCTCGGGCTTTGGCTGCGCACTTTCCGGTATTTGTGGTGAGTTTTCGATTGTTCCGGCCCTCTGACAATTCTCGAAATACGATACGATGTATTATGGCAATTTTTCGCGCAAATTTCACCTGTTTTCAATATGCCCTTACCTAAACGGGTAATGCCGCCGGCATAGACGAAGCCCTTTCGAAGCAGGGCTTACCCGGCGACGACCCGGCCCGGTCAAGCGGGCAATCGGGCAGGGAAGCCTACGGGAACAGCCAGTCCGCTTCCTGGCGCCGCTTCGCCTCGAAGGCCGAAATTGCGGCGCCGCTTTCCAGCGTGACATCGATTTCGTCCAGCCCGTTCAGCAGTCGGTACCGGTTGAACGCCGGGATGGTGAAATCATAGGTTGTGCCATCCGGCGCCGTGACGGTCTGGGTTTCCAGGTCAACGGTCATTTCCGCGCCAGGGCTGGCGTGAAGCTGTGCGCGCAGGGTATCGCAAACCGCTTCAGGCAGGATAACCGGCACCATGCCATTGTTCATTTCGTTATTGTAGTGAATATCCCCGAAGCTGGGCGCGATCACCGTCCGCACGCCGGCCGCGACCAGTGCCCAGGCCGCCCCCTCGCGCGACGACCCGCACCCGAAATTGCGGTTGGCGACGAAGATCCGCGCCTTGTCATAGGGTGGCTTGTTGAGGATGAAATCGTCGCGCAGGGAGCCATCCGCATTGCGCCGCACGCGGTAAAAGAGAATGCCTTCATAGCTTTCGCTGCGCGGGCGCTTCAGGAAGGGGCCTGGAATGATCTGGTCGGTGTCGATATTCGCCTTGTCCAGGGGCGCTGCAATGCCGGTCAGTGTCGTGAATTTTTCCATGCTACTTGTTCCCTTCCAGGGTCCGGACATCGGTGAAATGTCCCGTCACCGCGGCAGCGGCTGCCATGGCGGGGCTCACCAGATGGGTCCGGACGCCTTCGCCCTGCCGGCCCATGAAATTGCGGTTCGATGTCGAAGCCGTACGCGTGCCCGGCGCGAAAACCTCGTCATTCAGGCACAGACAGGAAGCGCAGCCCGGCAGGCGCCATTCAAATCCCGCATCGATGAAAATCTGGTCCAGGCCCTCGTCCACAGCCTGCTGGCGCACGGGTTCCGATCCCGGCACGACCCTGGCGGCAATCACCGCCTTGCGTCCCTTGGCGACAGCGGCGGCGGCGCGCAGATCCTCGATCCGGCCGTTGGTGCAGGACCCGATATAGACCTGGTCGACGGCGATTTCCGCAACCGGCGTCCCGGCGGCAAGCCCCATATATTCCAGTGCGCCGCGGATTTCCTCGCGCCGGACAGGATCCGACTCGCTGTTCGGATCCGGCACCGCGGCCGTGACCGGCACGCCGTTTTCCGGACTGGTGCCCCAGGTTACCATCGGCGCGATATCGGCGCCATTCAGCGTCACTTCCTTGTCGAATACCGCGCCCGCGTCGGTCGGCAGCGTCTTCCAGTAGGCAACCGCCCGTGCCCATTTGTCGCCCTTCGGCGCGAATTCCCGGCCCTTGCAATAGGCAATTGTCTTGTCATCCGGAGCGATCATGCCGGCGCGGCCGCCCGCTTCGATGGTCATGTTGCAGACCGTCATGCGTTCTTCCATCGACAGCGCTGTAATGCCCGACCCGGCGAATTCCACGACATGCCCGGCCGCGCCTGCGGCGCTTATCTTAGCGATGATCGCGAGGATCACGTCCTTGCCCGTGACGCCGAAGCCGACTTCGCCATTGACGGTGATCCGCATGGTTTTCGGCTTGCGCTGCCACAGCGTTTGCGTCGCCATCACATGCGCCACTTCGGATGCGCCGATGCCGAAGGCGAAGGCGCCCAGCGCGCCATGGGTCGCGGTATGGCTGTCGCCGCAGACCAGCATGATGCCCGGCAGCGTGATGCCCAGTTCCGGGCCGATCACATGGACAACGCCCATTTTCTTGCTGTCGAGCCCGTAATAATGGATGCCGGATTCAGCGGCATTCCTGTCGAACAGGGCGACCTTTTCACGCAGCACCGGGTCGCTGATATCGTTCAGGGACTGCGCGTCGGTCGGACGGTAATGATCCGGGCTGCCCCAGGTCAGGTCCGGACGCCGCATTTTCCGCCCCTGCGAATTCAGCGTGTAATAGCCCTGGAAGGAACCGTCATGGCAAAGATGCCGGTCGACATACAGCAGCGTCTGCCCGTCGTCGCGCTGGAGCACCACATGGGCATCCCAGATCTTCTCGAACATTGTCTTCGCCATCACCGGATCTCCTCCCGTTTTCGCTGCCGGACCTGCAACGGGCGCAGCATAAGCCGCCTGGCGGCAGGATGTCACGCCGCGGCGATGAACCCGACGGGTACGCCTTTCGTGTGTGCTGACATCACGCGGCGCAGACCTGTATATTCGGGTATGACCCTTGCGAACACCCAATCGATTGTCGTTATCGGCGCCGGACAGGCTGGCGGCCGTGCTGTCGAAGCCATGCGGGCGGCCGGGTTCGAAGGGAATATCGACCTGGTCGGCGCGGAACCGCACCTCCCCTATGAACGCCCGCCCCTGTCCAAGGAATTGCTGGCGGGCCAGGATATCCCGTTCCAGGTCATGTTCCCTGCGGAATGGTTCGCGGAACGGAACATCGCCCTCCATCTCGGTCGATGTGCCGTTGAAATCGACCGGAAATCCGGCCATGTCCAGCTCGACGACGGGACACACCTTCCCTACGACCGGCTGCTGCTGGCCACCGGCGGATCGGCGCGAGGGCTCGATATCCCGGGCGCCAGCCTGCCGGGTTCGCATACACTCCGCACCATCGACGACAGCCGCGCCATCGCCGGGCATCTCGCCCGCCAGGGGCACATTGTCGTGGTTGGCGGCGGCTTTATCGGGCTGGAGATCGCCGCGAGTGCGCGCATCCGCGGCTGCGCCGTTACCGTCCTGGAATACGCCGACCGGCTGATGGGCCGCGCCCTGCCGGCGGAAATCGGCGCGATATTCGCGGACCTGCACCGCGAAAACGGCGTGGACCTGCGGCTCGGCGCCGGCATCGCGGGAATCGAAGGCAACGGCAGGGTCGAACGGGTCATCACAACATCCGGCGACAGGCTGGAGACCAATACCGTCGTCGTCGGTGTCGGTATCGTGCCGGATACCGCGCTCGCGGCGGCGGCGGGGCTTACCGTGGATGACGGGATCGTCGTGGATACATACTGCCGGACCTCCGACCCGGCTATCTATGCCGCGGGCGATCTCACACGGCATTACAATCCCTTGCTGGGGCGGCATACCCGCCTGGAATCCTGGCAGAACGCGCAGAATCAGGCGATCGCCGCCGCGCGCAACATGTGCGGCGCCGAAACGCCCTTTGCCGAAATTCCCTGGTTCTGGTCCGACCAGTTCGATGTCAACCTTCAGGTCTGCGGCGCACCGCTGGACTGGAACCGGATGGTGATGCGCGGCGACATTGCCGCCCGCGACGGAATTCTGTTTCAGCGCGACGGCGACGCGATCACCGGCGCCATCGGGCTGAACAGGGCCCGCGACATGCGTTTCGTCAAACGCCTGATGAGCAGCGATAAATCGCCATCCGCCGATGACCTCGCGGATGAATCGGTCGCACTGCGCGATCTGCTGCGATAATCGGAAACGTTATCGCGAAAAGAACAGGTAGAGCGTCCACAGATATGCCGCAACTGTCGGATAGAAAGTGGCGGCAAATCCAAACGCGCGCGCCGGCCCGGAACGGTTATAGCCGATCCAGAAACAGCCCCGCGCAAAGAAGAAGGATATGGCCAGAACCGGAATGACGCCGAGGTGATGCGACGGCAGGGCAATCGCCAGCACTGTCCAGCCGATAGATGCCAG
>JAQCHR010000298.1 GCA_027619655.1 Pseudomonadota bacterium | reverse complement strand
GGGAAGTCGTCGAGCTGCGACTGCACGCCTTCCTTGTAGCTGGCGGGGGTGAAGGTCATCTGCAGGTCGCCCTTGTCCAGCGCCGCGTGCGACTTCCAGAAGATATGCACCAGGGTCGGCGACAGGGTCAGCACGCCCTTGCGGAACAGCACGTATTTCGCCGCTTCGGCGACGAGGTTCAGCCCGCGCACCTGTTCGTTCACCGTCTGCTGGTTCTTCACCCGCGCGACCAGCCGGACCGGGTAATGGTCGCACAGGTTCTCGCCGACCGCCGGCAGGTCATGCACGACCGGTACGCCGAGGTCCCGCAGCAGCTTCGCCGGGCCGACGCCGGATATCTGCAGCATCTGCGGCGAATTCACCGCGCCGCCGGAGAGGATGATTTCCTTGCGGGCGCGGATTTCGACGTCTTCGCCACCACGCTTGTACAGGATGCCGATGGCGCGTTTGCCCTCGAACAGGATGCGCTGCACATGGGCCTTCGTGCGCACATCCAGCGTCTGCCGCGACTTGGCCGGATGCAGGAAGGCGCGCGCGGCGCTGACCCGGCGGCCGTTGAACAGGGCGCGTTGGAAATAGCCGACGCCTTTCTGGCTGGCGCCGTTGTAATCGGGGTTCAGCGGGATGCCCATCTTCACGACCCCGTCGATGAAGGCGTCGCAGAGCGGGTGCCGCCAGTCGATATCGGTGACCACCAGCCCGCCGTCGCGCCCGCGATAGGTATCGTCGCCCGTGCCGATGCGTTTTTCCGTGCGCTGGAAATAGGGAAGGATATCGGCATAGCCCCAGCCGCGATTGCCGCGCTGCGCCCAGCTGTCGAAATCCATCCGCTGGCCGCGATTGTAGATATGCCCGTTGATCGAACTGGACCCGCCCAGCGTCTTGCCGCGCGGCGCGTGGATGCGGCGGCCGGCGGTGCCTTCGCTCGGTTCCGCTTCATACAGCCAGTTCACGGCGGGGTTGACCAGCGTCTTCATGAACCCGGCGGGGATGTGGATGAACGGGTTCCAGTCGCCCGGCCCCGCCTCCAGCACGCAAACGGTATCGCTGCCCGCCGACAGGCGGTTGGAGAGCACCGATCCGGCCGAGCCCGCGCCGATGATGATGTAGTCGAAAACGTCGGTCATGTACTCTTCCCTGCAATGGATTCGGCCGCCCGCATACCGGTAACGATGGCCTTGGACAAGCCGCCGATATAGGCGGCGTTCGGCCCGCCGCGTATAGCCCGGCGATGGCCCCGCCGTCCCGGTGCTGCGCCCTGCAATCGCGGTCGATGGCGATGCCGCCCATCGTGTAGGTGATCCCGGCGCAGACTGGAATCGCCCGGAAGGGCGCGGTCGCGATGGGTTGCGGTTCGGCGCGGTGGGTACTGCGCGCGGGCGACAGCGACGCAACCGACCCGCCGGCGATGGCCGCGTTGTATTCGGCCACTGTCCGTTCCAGCGACCCGGCGGGTACGCCGATCTGCGCCGCCAGCCCGGCGAGATCGGGCGCCTGCAGCACCGTGCCGCCGGCCTGCTCGAAGACCGGGTTCATGCAGGGCGGGTAGCGGTTGTCGGCGGCGATACCGGTCCAGACCGCCTCGTCGAAGATCGCGGTCGCGGCCAGCGGGTCGGCCAGCTTCGCCACCTCGTTCGCCATGTAGACGCCGCCCAGCCCTTCATCGGTGAAGCGGCTGCCGGATTTATCGACGAGGATCGACGCCTGCGCGATCGGGTCGATGATCGGATAGGGCCAGAGCTGGTCGTTCTCGAAGGCCTGCTGGCCCAGCAGGTGGCCGTAGAACCGGTCCATGCCGACCAGCGCTGCGCCGGCGGATTCCGCCATCAGCAGGCCCGCGCCAAAGCCGGACCCCGCGCCGCGCTGGATCAGCTTTTCCGGCTGCGGGGAAATGTATTTGCGCACGAGGTCCGGATTGGTCTGGAAGCCGCCATCGGCGATCACCACCGCATGCGCCGCAATCCGTTCGCCGTCCGCCGTGACGACACCGGTAACCTTGCCGTCCTCGACGATCAGTTCCGTGGCGCGGACACCGCGCCGCAATGTGCCGCCGCGCTGTTCCAGATTGGCGGCCAGCCGCCGCAGGGTCACGTCCGGGCCGCGGCCCTGCCAGTCCAGCCCGGCGGTGCGGCGGCGCGGCGGGGCCATGATCCAGCGCATGAATTCGAACTGCCCGCCCTTGATGAACTTGGCGCCTTCCTCGCGGATCCAGGCCAGCGCCCGCGCGCCTTCCTCCGCCAGCAGCCCGGCATGGGCTGTCGCGTCGTTCACACCGGTCTGGCCCGAAACGGTGGCGCGGATGTCCTCGACATCCTTGGTCACGTCGCGGAAGGCGACATGGATGATCCCGCCGGCGATGCGCGAATTGCAGAAATAGTCGGCGTCGCTGCCCTGTTCCAGTACGGTGGCTTGCAGGCCCAGCGCGAGGGCGCGGTTGGCCGCGCTCAGCCCCGCCAGCCCACCGCCGATAACGATGACATTGTCGGTCATTTCAGTTTTCCTGTTCTTGTTATTGCGGCAGCAGCATGTCGACGATGATCCGGACCAGTTCGGCGAAGACCCGCACGCCGAATCCGACCGCTATGCCGGCAACGATCCCGGCGATACCCCAGCTCCAGTGCCAGCCGCCCAGCGCGACCCCCGCTGCGATCAGAACCACCGGGGCAAGCCCGGCGATTACAGCCAGCAGGTTTCCTTGCCGGACCATGAAGCCGACGGCCGGATATTGTTCCATGATGAATTTCTCCCAGAATTTGAGCTGCCTGAAGTCCGAGTTTACGGAACGGCGCGGCGGAAGCAATTCTTCCGCAAGCTGCTAACCGGCAAACAGGTCCGAAAACCGCTTTTCGCCATTCGCGGTGAAGGTGACGACCCGGGAATCCGCCTGTCGCTTGGCCCAGCCGAGTTCGTAGAAGCGGTTCAGGAACGCGGTGCCCAGCCCGCCCGCCAGATGGGTGCGCCGCGCGCTCCAGTCGAGGCAGGATTTGCAGAGCGGGCGGCGGCTGTTTCCCAGGGCCTCGATATCGATCCCGAACGCGCAGGCGAACTCGCGGCCGGCCTTGCTAAGGTCGAGACTGTCGCCAGCGGCGACGACGTGCTTTTTCGCCATCAGGTGATCGAACATCCGGACGCCGAGTTCGCCGGCGAGGTGGTTGTAGCAGACCCGCGCCTTCTGCAGCGCCGGATCCTTCGGGCCGGTGCGGGTGCGCGTGTGGCCGCGCTTTGCCGCCAGCCCCATCATGGCCTCCAGCACGCTGCCGACCTCGTCATCGGCCAGCGAGAAATAGCGGTGCCGCCCCTGCTTGCGCTGCCGCAGCAATCCGGCGGTTTCCAGCTTGCCCAGATGCGAACTGGCGGTTTGCGCCGTGACGCCGGCTTCGGCGGCAAGCTCGCTGGCGGTCAGCGCCTTGCCGCTCATCAGCGCGGTCAGCATGTTGGCGCGCGCCGGATCGCCGATCAGCGACCCCAGCAATGCGATATCCGGTCCTTCTTTCATAGTTCGATGTTAAGCGAAGCATGAATGTATTTCAAGCCGTATACTGCTCCGGCTGGCGATCATCGCAAGCCGTCGCTGGCGTATCGGCTGAAAGGAATTACGAATGTACACAATCCTGCGCTGCCTGCTTTCCGCAATCTGCACCATGTTCGGTGTGGACGATACAACCCGCCGCCGGGAGCGCCCGCCGCCCTCGGTCATCGGACCGGAAAGTTTCGGGCGTTGACGGCGCGACCGGCTTTACAGCGGGCCGGCAAGTAATGAAGGATGGGCGCTTTAACGCGCGAAGGACGGGGAGATTACGATGACGGGAAGTCTTGCGGGAAAATGTGCGGTCATTACCGGATCGGTCGGCGGCATCGGGCTGGGTTACGCGAAGGTGCTGGCGAAGGAAGGCTGCGCCATCATGCTGAACGGGCTGGGCGAGGCCGCTGAAATCGAGAAAACCCGTGCCGCGCTGGAAAGCGAATTCGGCGTCCAGGTCGTCTATAACGGTGCGGACCTGCGCAACCAGGACGAAGTCATCGCCATGATCGGCGACGCGGATGCGCGGCTCGGCAAGGTCGATATCCTGGTCAACAATGCCGGCATGCAGCATCGCGAAAGGGTCGAGGATTTCCCGATCGACATCTGGCACCAGATGCTGGCGGTGAACGTTACGGCGGCGTTCCTGGCCATCCGCACGGTGCTGCCGCAGATGAAGGCGCGTAACTGGGGCCGCATCGTCAATATCGCGTCGGTCAACGCCCATGTCGGCACGCCGGAACTGTCCTGCTATACCGCCAGCAAGCATGCGATTCTGGGCCTGACCAAGGTGGTCGCCATCGAAACCATCGAAACCGGCGTCACCTGCAATGCGATCTGCCCCGGCTCGGTGCGCAGCAACCTGAGCGAACACCGCATCGACACCTTCGCCGCCCAGCGCGGGGTATCGAAGGAAGAGGCGGTGGACGCCTTTATCGAAACGAAGATGCCGTACCACCAGCCGATGAAACGCTTCATCACGGTGGAGGAGGTGGCGGGCGCGCTGGGATATCTGTGCAGCGAGGCCGGCGCCGCGGTGCGCGGCGCCTCCATCATGGTCGATGGCGGCTGGACGGCGCGATAGGAGGTGCGGGCCTCCCGGATGCGTATGCGCAATTTGAACTTGTGGACCGGCAGCCCGTTCGGCCAAGAACCAAAGCGAGGAAAGTAATACGGGCGAAATGTATCATTTTGTGCGCTGGCCCTGAACTTTCGCAAATGCATGCCTGTGCTGGCCCTTCAAGTGGGTTGGGTTGACGCTCGGGCGCTCACAGCGGAATATGGGAATATCTTGCCGGAAGTTGTATTGCGGTGACGCGATAATCCCTGTTGTAACGCCGTTTGGCGTTTCCTTTTGGATGTAGCTTCGTGTGCGGTCCGCGAAAGCATAACTTTGGAATATTGATGGCAGGTTGCCGCCAGATGGCCGCGTGTTCTTTGCTTCCAGTCGCATAGGGTATCTTTCGGCCATTTTACGGGAGGTATGAATGAATAACAGTATGCGGACGATCACTGGCATTGTGTCAGTGATTGCAATGTGTTTTGGCGCGCAAGCGGCGATGGCGCAGAAGAGTGGGGGCATCCTCAAGGTATATCATCGCGATACGCCGCCGAGCGGCTCCATCCATGAAGAGGCTACGACATCGACGACGTCGCCCTACATGGGCGTTTACAACAATCTGGTGATGTATGATCAGGCGATCGCCAAGGAAAGCATGGAAACCATCGTTCCTGACCTGGCGACAGAATGGTCGTGGAACGATGACAAATCTGCGTTGACCTTCAAGCTGCGCGGGTAGTGTCCCAACCCGTGGTGTAAGAGGCCGCGCGCGTAGCCTTTTGGCGTAGCGCAGCGCGCAGCC
>JAQCHR010000297.1 GCA_027619655.1 Pseudomonadota bacterium | reverse complement strand
GAATCAACACTGTGCCACCAGTCCACAAAATTAAACCGGACAGCAGTGGATCAAGTCCGGACATGACATCTGGGTTTGGTGACTTTTCGCTGGGCTTCACACCACAGGCGTTGTCTCAACTTTTCCCATGCTCCCGGATCGCCTGCCAGACCTTCTGCGGCGTCAGTGGCATTTCGATATCCGCCACGCCGTAGTCGCGCAGCGCGTCGGCCACGGCGCTGACGATCACCGCGAGGGCCGGGGTCGTGCCGCCTTCGCCACCGGCCTTGATGCCGAGCGGGTTGGTCGGCGACAGGACTTCGGCGATGTCCGTCTTCATCGCCGGGAACCGGTCGGCGCGGGGCATGGCGTAGTCCATCAGCGAACCGCAGACCGGCTGGCCGGATTGCGGGTCGATCACGCATTGCTCCCACATCGCCTGGCCGACACCCTGGGCGATGCCGCCATGGGTCTGGCCGTGGACGATCAGGGGGTTGATGCAGCGCCCCACATCGTCAACCGCCGCGTAGCGGGTGATCTCGATCGCGCCCGTCTCCGGATCGACCTCGACCTCGCAGACATGGCAGCCATTGGGGAAGACCGGGTCGTGCATCTCGTTGTCGCGCGCCACGGCGAGTCCGCCGGCAAGGTCCTCCGGCAGTTCGGCGCCGGCCGCGGCATCGGCGAGTTCCGGGAAATCGAAGCTGCGTTGCGCGCCGGGGACGCGGAACCGGCCTTCCGCGAAATGCACCGCTTCGGGAGCGGTCTGCAACAGCACGGCGACGATCCGCCTGCCACGCTCGATCAAATCCTGCGCGGCCAGCGCGAAGACCGTCGCGGCGTGGCGCATGGAGCGGCCGGAATGGGAGCCGCCGCCGAGCCGCACGATATCGGTATCGCCCAGCACGATATCGACCGATTCGACCGGCACGGCGAGCAGATCTGCCACCACCTGGGCGAAGCTGGTCTCGTGGCCCTGGCCGCTGGGCTGGGTGCCGATGACGACGCGGACCCGACCGTCGGTGCCGACCTCTATTTCCGCTCGTTCGCGCGGTGCGCCGATGGAGGATTCGACGTAATTGGCGAGACCGATTCCCGCCAGGCGACCACGCGATGCCGCCGCCGTCTTGCGGGCGGGAAAGCCGTTCCAGTCGGCCATCGCCATGGCGCGGTCCATGCCGGATTCGTATTCGCCGCTGTCATAGACCGCGCCGACCGGGTTGGCGTAGGGCATCTGGCCGGGGGTGACGAGGTTGCGGCGGCGCAGTGCCACCCTGTCGAACCCGAACCGGTCGGTGGCGGCGTCGATCAATCGTTCGATGGCGAAAGTCACCTCGGGCCGTCCCGAACTGCGATAGGCCTGGGTCGGCATCGTATTGGTGAAGACGGCGCGGGCGCGCATCGTCGCGACGGGAATGTGGTAGGCTCCGGTGACCAGCGCGGAGCCCTTGCCCAGCGGCGACAGCGACACGCAGCGCGCGCCGGCATTGCTGATATTGTCGGCGCGCAGGGCGAGGAACCGGCCGGACCGGTCGAGCGCTAGCGAAACGCGGGTGACGAGGTCACGCCCCTGATAGTCGGTCAGCAGGGCCTCGGACCGCGTCGCGGTGTATTTCACCGGGCGACGCAGCTTTTCCGACGCCCACAGCACCAGCCCGAATTCGACATAGACCCGGTTGCGCGCGCCGAAATTGCCGCCGACATCGTGCGACAGCACGCGCAGGTTTTCGGGGTCGATTCCCAGCACCGACGACAATTCGTGCTTTTGCCGCACCGCGCCGCCACTGCCGGCATACAGCGTGTAGCGGCCGCTATCCGCATCGAAATGGCCCAGCGCGGCGCGCGGCTCCATCGTTACCGCCGTGACCCGGCCGATATGATAGCGCTTCTCGATGACATGGTCGGCGGCAGCGAAGGCCGCGTCAGTCGCGGTTTCGTCGCCGAATGATGTATCGATGAATGTATTATCCGCGATGCCGTCCCACACCGCGGGCGCGCCCGGTTTGATGGCCGCTTCCGAATGGGCGACGAAGGGCAGCACCTCATAGGTGATATCGACCGCTTCGGCGGCGTCCAGCGCCTGCGCCTTCGTTTCGGCCACCACCATCGCCACGGCTTCGCCGACATGGCGGGCCTTGTCGGCGGGCAGCAGGACATGCGGCCCCTCGAACACCGTGCCGCCGTCCGGCGCGGAGAGTTTCAGGTCGTAGCGGGTCTTCGGCAGCGGGTTGTGCGGGATCGGGCCGAGACCGTCATCGGCGCAGTCCTGGCCGGTGAAGATACCGAGCACGCCGGGCATCGCGCGGGCGCGGCTGCCATCAATGTGCAGGATCCGCGCATGCGGGTGCGGCGCGCGCACCATCGCGGCCCAGGTCTGGCCCGGCAGGTTGAAATCGTCGGTAAACCGGCCCTTGCCGGTCAGGAGGCGCTGGTCCTCCGTCCGGCGCAGCGGTTTGCCGATATGGCGGATAATCTGTTCGTCGAAGGGCATGCGCCGTCCCGTTTCCCGTTATGGCTGTTCCGCCATGTAATCGCGTATCGCGAGTGTCAGCGTTACAATGCCAATCCCGGCCAGCGTCAGCAATGCGGCGTTGCGAAAATAGCGATGCCCGCCCCGGGAAAAATAGCGCGCGCCGAACCATGTGGCGCCCGAATAGAGCGGCACCAGCAGAAGCGAGGCGACCACGACCTGCCGCGTGAACAGCCCGTGATACCAGAGCGGGACCAGCGAACACAGCGACAGCGACACCAGCGCGCCGAGGACATTGGCGCGCTGCTGCTGTGCGGTGCCGGGGCGGGACAGGGCGATGGCGACCGCGAGCGGCCCGCCGACCCCCGCGGAACCCTGCACCAGCCCGGCGGCGATACCGGTCCCCAGCGCCGCGGCCATGCCGGCCGCGCCCGGCGGCTGCCAGTTCCGGTGCAGCATCGCAACCATGACCAGCACGAAGCCCGAAATTGTCATCCGCATCAGTTCCGGCGCGACCGCGACCAGCACCAGCGTGCCGATGGGCGCTGCGGCGAAAACGGCCAGCCCGAACGGAATAACAAAGGCGCGGTCGGAAAACCGGGCGGCGTTCGGCAGCAGTTGAAACATGGATGGCAGGCCGGACAGCGCGGCAATCGCCACGGCATCCCGCGGGCCGAAGATCGTGGCCAGCACCATGATGACGACCAGCGCGCCGCCGAATCCGACGAACCCGCGCAGAAATCCCGCGAGCAGGGCCGCACCGGCAAACAGCGCCAGGTCGAGCGCGGAGGCGGTCCCGATCAGGCCTTCGAGAATATTGACCATACGGAACGGTTCCCCAAAACGGCGCCGGATGTCGCCCCCCGGCCCCTTCATGCGACGGCAAGTGCCATCGTTATACAGGATGACCCTGTATGCCGCGTATTTCACGCTGTGCCGCGAAGGTGTTACAGTTCGCCAGGTCGCAATTCAACGCATTGAAGTAAAAAGCCGATGGTCCTTCCGCTCCAGAATATTCGCGTGCTTGATCTGACCCGGGCGCTGGCCGGGCCGTTCTGCACCATGTGCCTCGGCGATTTCGGGGCGGATGTGATCAAGGTGGAATCCGCGCCGCAGGGCGACATGACACGGGTCTGGCCGCCGCATGACCGCGGTGTTTCGACCTATTACCTGTCGACCAACCGCAACAAGCGCGGCCTCGCCGTCAATTTCCGCGACCCGAAGGGGCTGGCGCTGCTGCGCCGGATCGCGCGCGATGTCGATATCGTGGTGGAAAATTTCAAGCCGGGCCGGGCGGACGAACTGGGCCTCGGCTACGACGATCTGCGTCGGGAGAATCCGCGGCTGATCTATGCCAGCATTACCGGCTTCGGCCGCGACGGGCCCTATGGCGACTGGCCCGGGTTCGACCAGATTGCCCAGGGCATGTCCGGGCTGATGGGGTTGACCGGCTATCCCGACGGCGACCCGACACGGATCGGCATTCCCGTCGCCGATATCACATCGGGCATGTGGTCGGCGATGGGCATTCTCGCCGCGGTGGCACAGCGGCACGTCACCGGCGTCGGGCAGCGGGTCGAGAATTCGCTGCTGTCATCGACGGTCGGGCTGCTGTCGATGCAGGCGCAGCGCTTCCTGTCGGTCGGCGAGGTTCCGGGCCGCACGGGCAACGACCACATGGTGATCTATCCCTACGGCACCTTCGAAGCGCGTGATGCGGGGCTCAATGTCGCCGCCGCGACGCAGGACATGTGGCTCGCCCTCTGCGGGGTGCTGGGGCTCGAATCCCTGACGACGGTGCCGGAATTTGCCGATAACACAAAGCGCCTGGCCAACCGGGACGCGTTGCGGGAATTGCTGAACGAACGATTCCGCACCGATACCGCGATCGCCTGGACCCGCCGGCTGGTCGAAAAGGGTATCCCGTCCGGTCCGATCTACGCGCTGGACCAGGTCTTTGCAGACCCGCAGGTCGTGCATGGCGGCATGGTCGAAGAGGTGGCGCACGCCACGCTTGGCCCCATCCGGTTGCTGTCCAACCCGCTGCGGATGGATGCCTTCGAGGAGGGCAAGACTGTCCGCCTGCCGCCGCCGGAAATCGGAGAGCATTCGCGGGATATTCTGGCGGCGTTCGGTTTCACACCCGGGGAAATCGAGGGCTATGTGGCCGAGGGCGTGATCGGCGTCCGCGATGGCGGATAAACGGCAATCGGCGAAATACCGGCGTTTGCGACCGGGCGCACAAATGTTATGACTCCGGCAGATCACAGGAACTACTGAACGGACGGGAGCCTTTCATGCGTTATCTTCACACCATGGTGCGGTCGTCGAATCTGGACGAGACGCTGGATTTTTACTGCAAGAAGCTGGGCATGGTGGAAGTCCGCCGCCGCGACAGCGAAGCGGGCCGCTACACCAATATCTTCCTCGCCGCCCCGGAAGACAAATCCGCGGCCGAATCGGTCAAGGCGCCGTTGCTGGAAATCACCTATAACTGGGATAAAGAAGAATTCTCCCCTGGCAGCCGCAGCTTCGGGCATCTCGCCTTCCAGGTCGATAATGTCTACGAAACATGCCAGAAGCTGAAGGATGCCGGCGTGACCATCAACCGTCCGCCGCGCGACGGCTACATGGCCTTCGTTCGTTCGCCCGACGGAATTTCGCTGGAACTGCTGCAGGCGGGCGACCCGCTGCCGAAGCAGGAACCCTGGGCGTCGATGGAAAATACCGGCACCTGGTAATTGCTCAGCGCTGGACGATGCGCGAATCCGTGGCGGGAGCCGCCGCCACGGGGGTGCCCATGTCTGCCGCCCGGAGGCGGGCCCAGCAATCGATCCCGTTGCGTTTCAAGGACTGGCACTGCGCGCGGGCCTGGTCCTTAGAGCGTGATGACATTTATTTGATTCGGGGGATTCCCTCTGGGCTGATTTTCTGATTCAAGA
>JAQCHR010000296.1 GCA_027619655.1 Pseudomonadota bacterium | reverse complement strand
CGCCAATCTGGTGAAGGCGGGGCATGCGGTGAAGGCCTTCGACCTGTCGGCGGATGCGCTGGCGCGGGCGGTGGCGGCCGGGGCGGCGGCGGCGGCGGATGCGGGCGACGCCTGCCGCGACGTGGACGTGGTCGTCACCATGCTGCCGGCCGGGCCGCAGGTGCGCGCGGTCTATACCGGGTCGGTCTTCGACAATGTCCGCGAGGGCACGCTGCTGCTGGACTGTTCCACCATCGATGTGGCGACGGCGCGCGAGGTGGCGCAGATGGCCGCCGACCGCAAGCTGGAAATGCTCGATGCGCCGGTTTCCGGCGGCACCGGCGGCGCGGCGGGCGGCACGCTGACTTTCATGGTCGGCGGCTCGCCGAACGGGTTCGGCGCCGCGAAGCCGGTCCTGGAGGGCATGGGCAAGACCATCATCCATGCCGGCGGCAGCGGCAACGGCCAGGTCGCCAAGTTGTGCAACAACATGATCCTGGGCGCGACCATGATCGCGGTGTCGGAAGGCTTCGTGATGGCGGAGAAACTGGGGCTCGACCAGCAGACCCTGTGGGATATCTGCTCGACCGCGACCAGTTCCTGCTGGGCGATGAACAATTACTGCCCGATGCCGGGCCCGGTCCCGGCAGCGCCCTCGAACCGCGGCTACCCGGCGGGGTTCACTGCGGCGATGATGCTGAAGGACCTGAAACTGGCGCAGGGTGCTGCGCAGGGCGCCGGGGCGGCGACGCCGATGGGGGCCGCGGCGGCGGCGATGTATGCGCTGCTCTGCCAGTCGGGTGATGAATCTCTCGATTTTTCGTCGATAATCGGATTGATTCGTGGCGAATTGCCGAAAAGTGAGGCATAAAATTAGGAAATAGGTAATAATTGGATGCGAAATTCAATCAGGATTAACCAATTCGGATGACTCCCATGGCCGTAAAGAGTGATTACCTGCAATCAATCCATCTGATCGAGCGATTGCACCGGCAATTCCTTGAAGTCGTGAAGAACGAGCTCGACCGTCACGGCATGCAGGATATCAACAATATCCAGGCCGTTATCCTCTACAATATCGGCGAGGACGAACTGACCGTCGGCGAGCTGACGAACCGGGGCTATTACCTGGGCTCCAACGTGTCGTACAACGTGCGCAAGATGGTGGAGAACGGCTATCTGATCCAGGAACGCTCGGCGCATGACCGCCGCTCGATCCGGGTCCGCCTGTCGGAGAAGGGGATCGAGCTGCGCAATATCGTCGATGCGATGTTCGGCCGCCATTCCGACCGCCTCGGCCCGGATACGGTGCCGGTGGAGGAACTCAACCACGCCAATACGATCCTGCTGCGCCTCGAACGGTTCTGGAGCGGCGGCATGGGGTTCGGCACGGGCGGGCTGTAGGGCGCGGGACGCGCGGGACCGGCGGCGCCGTTTTCGGGCTTTGACCACGCCGCGACTCTGCTATCCTGCCGCCTGTCCCGGCTGTTCATCGGGACGGGAACGGATTGCGTGACACCATGCGCGGCAAGAACGACCACGGCATCATCTTCGAATTCATTCCGATCGGCAGTTACGTCAAGGTGTCTGCCATCGATACGCGCACCGGCACGGAAGTGTCCATCGTGGGGGACCCCAAACGGGGCGAGCAGGCGCTGCGCATGACGGCGCGGCGCAAGCTGGAAATGATCATGGCGAAGACGGCGAAACCGCCGCGTCTCGGCGGGCTGAGTGTCTGAGCGAGGCGCCGGTGGCGGCAGGCGGAGAGGTCAGCGGGTAAGGGACCCGTTGCCGCTTCTACCGCGGCCAAGGCCGATGCGCTTGGCGAAGCTGGAGCGCTGCGCGGAATAGTTCGGTGCAACCATGGGGTAATCCGCTTCCAGGCCCCATTTCGTCCGGTATTCCTCGGGCGTCATGCTGTAGGTGGTGCGCAGGTGGCGCTTCAGCATCTTCAGCTTCTTGCCGTCTTCCAGGCAGACCAGGAAGTCCGGCGTGATGGATTTGCGGATCGGCACGGCCGGTTTCGGCCGGTCGCCGTTCATATGCACGCTGCCGCTGTCGAGTGTCCGCAATGTGCCGAAAACGGAATTGATGACTTCCGGGATCTTGGCCGGCGGCAATGTATTGTTGCCGACATAGGCGGAAACAACCTCGGTCGTCATCCGCAGCACGTCGGCCTGCGACAGTTCCGCGCCCGGCGCATTGTTTTCCGACTTGTCGCTCATTGCCCGCCACCCATCAATAAAACCCAAATTCGTTACTATTGTTTGCATAAAGGCTTGTTGTTGTCAATTATTCGGACCAATAGTTTAAATATTCGATTGCTTTAGAAAATTTCATTTAGTTAACAGCATTACGAAATTAATATCCGAACACTACATATATGAATAATTTACTTAGAACTACCTAGATACGGTGGTGGTGTTGCGTATATTGCCTGCCGTCGACCGGTTGGTTGCTTGCGTCGGTTGCCGCCAACCCGTTTCCCGGCCGAAAAAACGCATCGGAAAATCCACCTGATCCGGCCGCCGCTTGTAGGAAGGCTGGCGCGCGCATGCGACATATGGTAACTCAGAATCACTGGATTTGGCGGGAACTGCCGCCCGGGTCCGACAACTTGATAAATGGGCCATTGGGACGTGAATTCAGGGACAGGAACAGTAAAAACCATCGCGATTGCCTCGGATCACGCGGGATACGCTCTGAAGGCCGAGATCGCCGGCTTTCTGGAGGAAGGGGGATTTTCGGTCCTCGACCTCGGAACGGATGGTCCGGATTCCGTGGATTATCCGGATTTCGCCGATGCGCTGGTGCAGGCGTTGGCCGATAACCGGGCCGGGCGGGGGATCCTGATCTGCGGCACCGGGATCGGGATTTCGATCGCGGCCAACCGTCACCGGCACATCCGGGCGGCGCATTGCCACGATACAACCGACGCCCGCCTGGCGCGCCAGCATAATGACGCGAATGTCATCGCCCTGGGCGCGCGGACGCTGGGCCTGGAAGTCGCACGGGATTGCGTCGCGGTATTCCTGGAGACGGCGTTCGAGGGGGACAGCAATCCCCGCCATGCCCGGCGTATCGCCAGGATGTCATAGGGGTTGCGGGCGAGAAACAGATCGGCACAAGGGGTGGAATCAACAGGTGAAGAACATTAGGTAAATGACAGAAATAAAAGAATTTTTTACCGCTGAACTGGCGGGCCGTGATCCGGAACTGCATGCAAGCCTGGTCGCGGAATGCGGCCGCCAACAGGACCAGATCGAACTGATTGCATCGGAGAATATCGTCAGCCGCGCCGTGCTGCAGGCGGCGGGATCGGTGCTGACGAACAAATATGCCGAGGGTTATCCCGGCCGCCGGTATTATGGCGGCTGCGAATTCGTCGATGTGGCGGAACGGCTCGCGATCGATCGCGCCAAAAAACTGTTCGGCTGCGGCTTCGCCAATGTGCAGCCCCATGCGGGCGCGCAAGCGAATGAAGCGGTCTTCCTGGCGCTGGTCCAGCCCGGCGAGACGATCCTGGGCATGTCGCTGGCGGCGGGCGGGCACCTGACCCATGGCGCGCGGCCCAATGTGTCGGGCAAATGGTTCAACGCGGTGCAATACGGCGTGCGGCGCCAGGACGACCTGATCGATTTCGACGAGGTCGAACAGCTGGCGAAGGAAAACAAGCCGAAACTGATCATCGCGGGCGGTTCGGCCTATCCCCGCGTGATCGATTTCGCCCGGTTCCGCGCCATTGCGGATTCTGTTGGCGCCTATCTGATGGTCGATATGGCGCATTTCGCGGGCCTGGTCGCCGGTGGCGTGCATCCCAGCCCGATCGGCCATGCGCATGTCGTTACGTCCACCACGCACAAGACCCTGCGCGGTCCGCGGGGCGGGCTGATCATGACCAATGACGAGGCGCTGGCGCGCAAGATCGACAGCGCCGTGTTTCCCGGCCTGCAGGGCGGGCCGCTGATGCATATTGTCGCGGCCAAGGCCGTGGCCTTCGGCGAGGCGCTGCAGCCTTCGTTCCGCCAGTATGCGCAGGCGGTCGCGGACAATGCCCGCGTGCTCGCCGAGACGCTGGTCACGGGCGGGCTGAACATCGTCTCCGGCGGGACCGATACGCATCTGATGCTGGTCGACCTGCGCCCCATGGGGCTGACCGGCAATATCGCGGAAGCGAGCCTCGAACGCGCGGGGCTGACCTGCAACAAGAACGGCATCCCGTTCGACCCGGAAAAACCGGGCGTCACCTCCGGGGTGCGGCTCGGCAGTCCGGCGGCGACGTCGCGGGGGTTCGGCCAGGCGGAATTCGTCCAGGTCGGCGACCTGATCGTGGAGGTGCTGCGCGGCCTTGCCGCCAACCGCGACGACAATGCGGCGGCGGAAAAAAGCGTCCGGTCGCGGGTATCGGAGTTGTGCAAGCGGTTTCCAATCTATGCGGACTTTCATTAGTCCAACGACCGGGGAGGTCTGATCATGCGCTGTCCATTTTGCGCCCATGGCGATACACAGGTTAAGGATTCGCGGCCGACCGAGGATAACTCGGCGATCCGGCGCCGCCGCTACTGCCCGAATTGCGGCGCGCGATTCACAACCTTCGAACGCGTCCAGCTGCGCGAACTGACCGTGCTGAAAAAAGGCGGGAAGCGCGAACCGTTCGACCGGGAAAAGCTGCTCCGGTCGATGCGGATTTCGCTGCGCAAGCGCCCGGTCGAGGAAGACCGAGTCGACCGGGTGGTCAACGGGATCGTCCGCCGGCTGGAAAGTTCCGGGGAGGCGGAGATCGATGCGGGCCAGATCGGCGAACTGGTCATGGAAGCGCTGCTGACGCTGGACAAGGTCGCCTATGTCCGGTTTGCTTCGGTCTACCGGAATTTCCGTGAAGCCAAGGATTTCGAAGATTTCATCACCGGCGAACTCGGTGTCGACGGCGACTGACCCGGACGACGAATATTACATGCGCGCCGCGCTTTCCCTCGCGCGGCGTGGGCTGGGGGCGGTTTGGCCCAATCCGGCGGTGGGATGCGTTATCGTTGCCAATGGCCGCGTCGTGGGCCGTGGCTGGACCCAGCCGGGTGGCCGCCCGCATGCGGAAACCGAAGCGCTGGCGCGGGCCGGCGCCCAGGCGGTTGGCGCCTGCGCCTATGTCACGCTGGAACCGTGCAACCATCACGGCAGGACGCCGCCCTGCAGCGAGGCACTGCTGAAGGCCGGCATCCGGCGGGTCGTGACGGCGCTGGAGGATCCCGATCCCCGGGTGTCCGGCGGCGGCCACGACAAGCTTCTGGCCGGGGGGATAACCGTTATCCGCGATGTGCTGCGCACCGAAGCGGAATTCGTCAATGCGGGCTTCCTGCGCCGGGTCCGGGATGGCCGGCCGCTGGTGACCCTGAAAATGGCGACGACGCTGGATGGCCGGATCGCCGCC
>JAQCHR010000295.1 GCA_027619655.1 Pseudomonadota bacterium | reverse complement strand
CATTCTGGTGAACAACGCCGGGATGACAGCAGACACGCTGGTGATGCGGATGTCTGAACAGCAATGGGATGACGTCCTCGCGACGAACCTGCGCGGCACCTTCCTGGCCTCCAAGGCGGCGCTACGTCCGATGGTCCGGGAGCGCTGGGGACGGATCATCAACATCACGTCCGTGGTTGGCCTCTCCGGGAACCCCGGGCAGGCGAACTACGCCGCCGCCAAGGCCGGGATCATCGGCTTCACCAAGGCGCTGGCGCTGGAAGGGGCGGGACGCGGGATCACCGTCAACTGCATCGCGCCAGGCCATATCGATACCGGCATGCTGCATTCGCTGGACCGCGGCGTGATCGAGGAAAAGCTGCTGCCCTTGATCCCCGTCGGCCGGCTGGGCACGGCGGAAGACATCGCCCGCTGCGTCATGTTCCTTGTTGCGCCGGAATCGGATTTCCTGACCGGGGTCACCCTGACCGCCAATGGCGGCCAGTACATGACCTGACCGTGCTATTCCGGCAGGGGATGCGCGAGGATTTCCGCTTCGTAGCTGGACCCCGGTTCCACATCGACATCCATCGTCGCCAGGAAGCGCACGACCCCGTTGTAAAAGGCGATGATGGTGATCAGGTCCACCAGATGCTCGTTGCTGAAATGCGCCTGCAGCGTGGCGAAGGTTTCGTCGGAGGCCTTCAGCCCCTCGGTCATTTCCCGCGCCGCCCGCAGCACCGCCCGGTCCAGTTCCGGCAGGCTGCTGGTGCCGCCATTGGTTTCGGTTTCGATCGCCGCCAGGTCTTCGACGGTGACGCCGAAATCCTTGCCGATTTTCAGATGGTGGCTGTATTCGTACGGGCTCTTCGTCAGGTAGCCGACCTGCAGGATGGCCAGTTCCCGCAGGCGCGGGTCCAGCGTGCTGCCGTAGCGGATGTGATGGCCCAGCGCCGTGAAGGGGCGCGCCATGCCCGGGCTGTGCGCATGCATGCGGTGCAGGTTGATCGGCCGTTTCAGCAGGTCGCGGTCTTCCGGCTTGAGGTCGGCTTCGTCGAGATAGGGAAGGCGTGCCATTTACTGTGCTCCTGTCGGGCGGCCGAGGATCGGGTATTGCGGATCGTTATAGCCGGGGGTCGAGGGGTGGCCGGACGCCACCATCGAATCAACCAGGGCTTCGTCTTCCGCTGTGAACTCGTGATTGAAGATGTCGAGATAGGACTTCCAGTGTTCCAGCGTGCGCGGCCCCGCCACGGCGGCGGTGATGATCGGATTGTGCAGGATCCACAGGAAGGCGAAGGAGACCGCCGTCATGCCGCGTGATTCCGCATGCTTGCGGATCTTCTGCGCCATCTTCAGCGATTCGGGTCGGAATTCGGTTTCCATCATGCGCCGGTCTTCGCGGCCGGCGCGGGAATCCTTGTCGGGTGCCGCCTTCGGATCGTATTTCCCGGTCAGCACGCCCCGCGCCAGCGGCGAATAGGGCACGACGCCGATGCCGTGATGGGCGCAGGCCGGCAGAATATCGTTTTCCGGCATCCGGTTCATCGCGTTGTAATAGGGCTGGCTCGCCGCTGGCCGGGGGACACCCAGCCTGTCCGCGATATGCACGATTTCTGCATGGCGCCAGCCCCGGTAGTTGGAGATGCCCCAGTAGCGGATCTTGCCGGACCGGATCATGTCGCCGACGGTGGCGACCGCTTCCTCCAGCCCCCGGTCTTCCTCGTCCTTATGCAGGTAATACAGGTCGATATAATCGGTCTTCAGCCGTGTCAGGCTGTCGTCGAGGAACTTCATCAACGCCTTGCGGCTGATGCCCCGGTCATACGGCCCCGGTCCGATCTGCGAGCCGCCTTTGGTTGCCAGGACCCATTTGTCGCGGTCTTTCGCCAGCAGTTCGCCGATCATCGATTCCGATTTGCCGCCGGTATAGCTGCTTGCCGAATCGATGAAATTGATTCCCGCGTCGCGCGCCGAGCCGAGAATCGCGTCGGCGGTCTTTTTGTTCGTCAATCCGCCAAACAGCATGGTGCCGATGCAAAGCGGCGACACCATCAGGCCGCTGCGGCCAAGGTTCCGATATTCCATATCCACATCCTGTTCATCAGTTCGGTTCGGACGGCGAATGCGCCCGGGGCTGGCGCCATTCTATCCTGCGGTGCCCGCGTCGGCAAAGTTGTGATCCGATGCGGCGGCGTGTAAAGGATTCGGGGCAGAGAAGGGGAACGGCATGTCGCGTGAATATCCGGAGCGGCCGATTGTCGGTGTCGGCGTCGTTGTCTGGCGGGAGGACAAGTTCCTGCTGATCCAGCGGGGCAAGCCGCCACGCCGCGGGTCCTGGAGCCTGCCGGGCGGCGCGCAGGAACTGGGCGAAACCGTGCGCGAAACGGCGGCCCGCGAGATCCGCGAGGAGACCGGCGTCGAGATCGAGGTCAAAGGCCTGATCGATGTGTTCGACACGATTGCCCGCGACGATGACGGCCGCATCCGGCTGCAATACACGCTGATCGATTTTACCGCGGAGTGGCAATCAGGCACCCCGGTCGCCGGGGACGATGCGATGGGGGTGCGCTGGGTCGGGCTGGACGAAATCGACGAATACAAACTGTGGACGGAAACCGCGCGGGCGATCCAGATGTCGGCTGCATCGCGGTGACCATGACAACGACCCGGGCGACGGTTATCGGCGCGACAGCGGTGCTGATGTGGGGGTCGCTGGCGATCTTCACGACCTGGACCGGCGCCATCCCGCCGTTCCAGCTGGTCGCCATGTCGTTCACCGTCGCCTTCGCATTGGCGCTGGCGAAATGGCTGGCGCGGGGGGAAAGTCTGTGCGCCCATATCCGGCAAGGCGCGCCGGTCTGGTTGCTCGGTGTCGGCGGACTGTTCGGCTATCACTTCTTTTATTTCATGGCGCTGCGCAACGCGCCCGCTGTCGAAGCCAACCTGATCAACTATCTGTGGCCGCTGCTGATTGTCGTCTTCTCGGCGGCGCTGCCGGGAGAGCGGCTGCGCTGGTGGCATGCCGCGGGCGCCCTTGCCGGGCTGGCGGGATGCGTGCTGCTGGTGACCGATGGCGGCCGGATCGGATTTCGGGCGGAATTCACGGCGGGTTATCTGGCGGCGCTGGCCTGCGCGCTGACCTGGTCCGGTTATTCGGTCCTCAGCCGCCGCTTCGCCGCGGTGCCGACCGATACGGTGGGCTGGTTCTGCGGGGTCTCCGCACTGCTCGGCTATGGGGCGCATTTTACCTTCGAGACAACGGTATGGCCCGCCGATACGGGCGAATGGCTGGCCGTGCTGGGGCTGGGCCTCGGGCCCGTCGGCGCGGCTTTCTTCGTCTGGGATGTGGGCATGAAGCATGGGAACATCCGGGCGCTTGGCGTTTGCGCCTATTGTGCGCCGCTGATTTCCACGCTCCTGCTTGTCGCGTTCGGTCAGGCGCCCGCCAGCGGCGTGGTGTTTGCCGCCTGCGCGCTCATCGTCGGCGGGGCCATACTAGCATCGCACGATATGTTCCGGCGGCGTCGGGTGGCCGCATGACCCTGGTGATCTTCGATTGCGACGGCGTGCTGGTGGACAGCGAACTTGAATCCAACCGCATCCTGGCGGCGGCGCTCACCGCCTGGGGCCATCCGATAGACACGAAGACGTCGATCACACGCTACGCCGGCATGAGTATGCAAAGCCTGGTCGCGCATGTGGAGGCGGAAACCGGGCGGCAACTTCCGCCGGATTTCGTGCATCGGCACCGCTCGGAAGTCAGCCGGGTCTTTGACACGACATTGCGGGCCATTGCCGGTGTCGCCGAGGTGCTGGCCGGGCATGACGGGCGGCGCTGTGTCGCCTCGTCTTCTGCGCCGCAGCGCATCGAACGATCCCTGCGCACGACCGGACTGATTGATTACTTCCCGTCCGACGCACTGTTCAGCGCCACGATGGTGGCGCGGGGCAAGCCGGCGCCGGACCTGTTCCTCTACGCGGCGGATCGCATGGGCGTTGCCCCGTCCGACTGTATCGTCATCGAGGACAGCCTGCCGGGCGTTCAGGCGGCGGTCGCCGCCGGCATATCCGTGCAGGGGTTCACGGGCGGCGGCCATATCCTGGACGGTCATGACGAAAAACTGCGCGCCAGCGGCGCCACCGAAATCTTCGGCGACATGGCGCTGCTGCCCGGCCTGCTTGCCCGCTACTTGCCGTAACGTCCCGCGATCACGTCGAATGCGGCCCGCATGCCCATCGCCTCGCCGCCTTCCGGTTTGCCCGGTGTCGAGGAATTGTTCCAGGCCATGACGTCGAAATGCGCCCAGGGGATGGTGTCCTCGACGAAGGCTTCCAGGAACAGGGCCGCTGTGATCGCGCCGCCCTGCGGCGAATTGCCGGTATTGACGATATCGCCGACCGAGCTTTCGATCATCTTTTTGTAAGGCTGCCACAACGGCAGGCGCCAGACCGGATCGTCCGCCGCGGTCCCGCATTTGCTGAATTCGTCCGCCAGCTTGTCGTCATTGGTGAACATCGCCGGCAGGCTCGGCCCAAGGGCGATCCGTGCCGCCCCGGTCAGGGTGGCGAAATCGAGGATCATTTCCGGCTTCTCGGTCGCCGCCAGCGCCAGCGCATCGGACAGGACGACCCGCCCTTCGGCATCCGTATTGCCGATTTCGATCTTGATGCCCTTGCGCGTCGTGATGATATCGAGCGGCCGGTAGGCATTCCCCGATACGCTGTTTTCCACGGCGGGAATCAGCACCCGCAGCCGGATCGGCAGTTTGGCCATCATGATCATCCGGGCCAGGCCAAGGACATGCGCGGCGCCGCCCATGTCCTTCTTCATCCGCAGCATGCCGGAAGCGGGCTTGAGGTCCAGTCCGCCCGTATCGAAGCACACGCCCTTGCCGACCAGCGTCACCTTCGGGTGTTTGGCGTTGCCCCAGGTAAAATCGATCAACTGGGGCGCGCGGGTCGATGCCCGGCCGACCGCGTGGATCGCCGGAAAATTCTGTTTCAGCAGGTCGTCGCCGACAATGGTTTTGAATTTTGCCTTGAATTCGCGGGCCAGCGTGCGCGCCGCCGCCGCCAGTTCTTCCGGTCCCATATCGGACGCCGGCGTGTTGATCAGGTCGCGCACCAGGAAGGTTGCGCTGACGGTGGCCTCCACCGACCCCTTGTCCGCCTTCTGCGGCCACACCAGTTGCGGATGCGGCTTGCGTTCCTTGCCGTAGCGGTCGAAGCCATAGGCGGCAAGGCCCCAGCCGAGCGCCAGTTGCGTGGCGGTGCTGGCTTTCGGCTCGCGGGCCAGCTTGTAGCGCCCGGCCGGCAGTTTTCCGCTGATCGCGCTCCACGACCAGATATCGTTATCGCCCTCCACGCCGGCCAGCACGCCGGATGCGCCATTCGGCCCGCCCGGCAGCAGCAGCACGCTGCCGGCCGC